>JAVRKN010000015.1:0-3292 GCA_031962405.1 Athalassotoga sp.
ATTAGAGATTAGGGATTAGTGAGTGGTGGTGGCGTAGGGCAGGATGTCGTCGAGATGGCCTCCGCAGCGCAGCGAGGACCAGACATCGAGGGGGCGCCTGCCGAAGACCAAAAGCAGTGATGCGTAGTAACGCGTGACGAGTGATCAGTAAAGACAAAAACAGGGATTAGACATTAGAGATTAGGGAATAGAGATTAGTGAGAGGTTATGGCGGAGGGCAAGATGCCCTCGAGATGGCCTCCGCAGCAAAGCGAGGACCAGACATCGAGGGGGTGCTTGCCGAAGCCAATTAAAATAGCGTATGGCAAATACCATATGGTAATAATGTATAGAGATTAGAGAATGGTAAGTAGCAAAAAGTAAATGGAGGCGGTTGGGTTGGCAATCATAGAGATCAGATCTCTTGTGAAAGAGTTCAAAACGTTAAAAGCCGTTGATTCAATCTCGTTGAACGTTGAAAGCGGTGAGATCTTTGGCCTTTTAGGTCCTAATGGTGCTGGAAAGACAACAACTGTCAAGATTTTAACTACGCTTTTGCCTCCCACATCTGGAGAAGCCTTTGTGGACGGCTTTAACGTGGTTCATGAGGCATCAAAGGTCAGAAGGGTTATAGGCTATGTGCCACAAGCGCTTTCTGCCGATGGAACCTTGACGGGATACGAAAATCTTTTGATCTTTGCCAAACTTTACGATATACCTTTGGCGGTAAGAAAAAAGAGAATTTTCGATGTACTTGATTTCATGGGCTTGACAGATCATGCTGATAAACTTGTGAGAAATTATTCAGGTGGCATGATAAGAAAACTTGAAGTTGGTCAGGCTTTGTTGCACAATCCAAAGGTGCTTTTTCTTGATGAACCGACAGTCGGACTCGATCCAGTTGCGAGGCAAACGGTCTGGGAGCACGTTACCAAGCTAAGAAAGACACTTGGTATGACGATCTTCATGACAACCCATTACATGGAAGAGGCAGATACTCTTTGTGACAGAGTTGCAATCATGAATCTTGGCAAAATAGCGGCCATTGGAACGGTTCAGGAACTCAAAAATTCCATTGGTAAGGAAGATGCCACGCTTGATGATGTGTTCGTCTATTACAGTGGATCCAAACTCGATTCAGGGGGTAGTTATCGTGACAGCGCAAGAACAAGGAATATTGCAAGAAGACTTGGTTAAAAGAAATGCTTTGTCAGGTTTTTTGGTGAAAACTTTCACTATAGCGGAACTTGAGGCGCGAAAACTTAGGCACGATCCGACAGATCTCGTTGTGCGCGCCATTCAACCTTTACTGTGGCTTTTGGTCTTTGGAGAGGTATTCACAAAGGTCAGGGCGATTCCGACTGGAAATGTGCCTTACATTGATTTTATGGCGCCGGGTATTCTTGCCCAAAGCGTGCTCTTCATTTCCATTTTTTATGGCATATCAATAATATGGGAAAGAGATCTCGGCATTGTTCACAAATTTCTTGCAAGTCCAACTCCAAGGCTTTCTCTTGTACTTGGGAAGGCACTTTCTGCGAGCATAAGGGGACTTTCGCAGGCTTTGATAATTTACATCTTTTCCCTTATTCTCGGAGTCAGGATGAACGGTAATCTGCTTGACATAATAGGTGTCATTTTGACCGTCATAATAAGTTCGGTGCTCTTTTCAACTTTTTCGTTGGTTATAGCATGCATTGTGAGAACGAGAGAACGTTTCATGGGAATAGGTCAATTGCTGACAATGCCTATGTTCTTTGCAAGTAACGCTATTTATCCAATTTCAATGATGCCAGAATGGCTTCAAGTTATAGCAAAATTGAATCCTCTAAGTTATGAAGTTGACGCTTTGCGAGGTTTGATGCTTGCAAATTTCAACTCGACATATCCTCTCATACTGGATTTTGGCGTCATATCGTTAACGGCGGCAGGGCTTGTGGTACTTGGAAGCATGCTTTATCCAAGGGTCGCAAGATAAAAAAGAGGTGATTGTATGAATTTGTCCGGAAACACGGTTTTAATAACGGGAGGAGGAAGCGGAATAGGTCTTGCAATGGCAGAGTACTTTTTGTCTGCCAAAAATGAAGTCATAATTTGTGGAAGAAGGGAATCTAAACTCCTTGAAATCAAGAAAAGATATCCTCAGGTTAACATTAGAAAATGCGATCTTTCAAATTCTCAAGAAAGAGCCACGCTTGTTTTGTGGGCAACAGAGAATTTTAAGAATCTAAACGTGCTTGTCAACAACGCTGGCATTCAAAAAGATGTTGATTTAACAAAGGGACTTGAGGATCTCGTTGGCGAAGATGAGATTCGAATTAACCTTGAAGCGCCAATTCATCTCACTGCGATGTTGATCCCTTACCTTGCAAAGCAATCAGCATCTGCCATAATAAACATCTCATCTGGCCTTGCCCTAACTCCAATGGCCAATTTTCCAATCTATTGTGCAACAAAGGCTGCGATTCATTCATTTAGTCAGTCGCTGAGATACCAACTTGCAAAGACAACGGTAAAAGTTTTTGAAGTCCTTCCGCCTGCACTTGACACAGAACTTAACAAGGAAGGAAGGGCAAAGAGAGCCGCTTTGGGATACAAATTAGACGCCCCGAAACCTGATGAATACGTAAAAGAGGTTATGAAACAAATCGAAGCGGATAAATTTGAAATATCGAATCCCAACTTTGAGAGTCTAAAAAGGTTGACGTTGATCGATCTCGAAAAGAGAATCGACGAAATGAATTCAAGATTTCTAAAACGCTAACGTGCAGCAGAAAAACAGTGACGCGTAACGCGTGACGAGTGATTGGCAAAAACAGCATATAGCCTATGGCGTATAGCATATAGCAAAGACAGGGATTAGGCATTAGACATTAGAGATTAGACATTAGAGATTAGGGAATAGAGATTAGGGATTAGTGAGAGGTAACTTGGCGGAGGGCAAGATGCCCTCAAGATGATCTGAGCAGCGAAGCGAGGACCAGATTTCGACGGGGCATATGCTGGAGCCCGTCAAAAACAGCGCATGGCGAATAGCATATGGCGTATGGCATCATATAGCAAATGGCACATAGCATATAGCCAATAGCATATGGCATATGGCAAAGACAGGGATTAGGGAATAGAGATTAGACATTAGAGATTAGGGAATAGTGAGGCGGAGGGCAGGATGTTCCAGAGGAATCCGGAATAGGAGTTCAAGTAATAAGTGCTTTGAGCGATGAACAGGTTGAGAAGGAAGTAAAGGAAATTTTGAATATACCCAAACATCTTAAGGTGGCTTTTTCCATGAGATTGGGATATCCATTAAAAG
>JAVRKN010000015.1:3392-12842 GCA_031962405.1 Athalassotoga sp.
GGAATAGGAGTTCAAGTAATAAGTGCTTTGAGCGATGAACAGGTTGAGAAGGAAGTAAAGGAAATTTTGAATATACCCAAACATCTTAAGGTGGCTTTTTCCATGAGATTGGGATATCCATTAAAAGATGAAAAATCAACTCATGTTCGCAGAGACACGAATGACTTTGTGCATTATAACATGTATTAAAAAGTTAGCGTCATGAATTTTCTCATAACATCACCCTTGATAGGATCAAGGGTGAAATTTTTTATTGGCAGATTCCAATTGGACATCATCCTGAAACCGAAATTTGGTTAAAAAGATTTATTGCACAAGTTGTGTGCCAAGAATGTTTCGATATCATTTGAGATCTTAAGGCATATCAAGAAATTGATTTCATTTAAATTTATTTGGCAAAATAAGAATAAATTCCACGATAAAAACAATTTTATTTGAAAACATTTTCACACTAAAATTATCATGATTGTAAAAATCAGGAGGTGTTAGGTGTGAAGAGGATCGTTTTGGTGACGATAGTTGTTTTGTTGGCCGCTTCAGTGGCAATGGCGCTAACATTACCGAGAAACGAGACGTTTTACGAAGGCGGAGCGATGTGGGGACCTCTCACGAACTTCAATCCACTGAACGCTGCGAACCACGGTTGGGGTGTTGATCTTGTGTATCCGACGCTTTTCATTTACAATCCACTCACGAATGAGATGGTTCCGTATCTGGCAGAAAGTGGAAATTGGGTTAACTCGACGACTTACGATGTTAAATTGAGACAGAATGCGCAATGGACAGATGGACAGCCAGTTACGGCTCAGGACGTCAAATACACCTTTGAACTCCCATTTACCGTAAGTCAACTTGTGCCAGTTGTTGGACTTAAATCTGTCAACATCATAAACGATTACGAAGTACAATTTGTCTTTTCAAAGCCTAATTATCCAAATTTCTATCAGGCGCTTTACGGAGATTACATAGTGCCAGAGCATATATGGTCAAAAATGGCCACAAGTGATATATTCTCGTACGCAAATCTTACCAATCCAGTCGGCTGCGGCCCTTACACGTATTTAACGTCAAATCCACAAGAAATTGTGCTTCAAAGAAATGACAATTGGTTTGGAAATGATATTTTTGGAAAGCCAGTTCCAAAGTACGTTGTTGAACTTTACGTTTCTTCCAACAACGTTGGACTTGGATTGCTTTTACAAGGACAAGTTGATATGTCAAGTTGGTACCTTCCAGGGGCTGAAACGTTACTTGGACCTTACAACCTCACGACATGGAACAAAAAGCCACCTTACATGCCTTCAAGTACGACAACTTTACTGTTCATGAATATGAACGTGCCACCTCTTAACAATGCAGAGTTCAGGAGAGCCTTGGCGTATGCGATAGGGCCTATAAGCGATCTTACACAGAGAGTATACGCCGGTTACGTGCCAAATTACGTCGATCAACTCGGATTCCTTCCGCTCAAAGCATGGATGCAATTTGAAGACAAGAACGTTGTTTCTCAATACGGTTACACTTACGATCCTGCGAAAGCAGCACAGATGTTGGATCAACTTGGATACAAAAAAGGTCCAAATGGCTGGAGAACGATGCCGAATGGTCAACCGATGAAGTTCTCAATAATAGTTCCATACGGTTGGACAGATTGGATGGCAGCTGCAAGGATAGTGGCAGAGGATCTTCAAAAAGTGGGATTAGATGTGCAAGCCGATTTTCCAGATTATACAACTTATTGGAACAATTTCACGAGCGGAAATTACACAATGGCTCTCAATAATTTTGGATCTGGAGTTTCACAAACGCCGTACACCTACTTCTACTGGCTCTTTGGATATCCTGTTCAGCAGTACATGTACAATGGAAACTACGAAAGATACACAAATCCTCAAGTTATAGACCTTTTGAACGAGATAGCAACTTATCCTTTGGATGATACGACAGATTTGCAGCCTTTGTACTCTCAACTTGAAAAGATTTTCTTGCAGGATATGCCCGCCATTCCTCTTTTCTACAACGGCATGTGGTATCTTGCAAATTCTTCAGTCTGGACAAACTTCCCAACGGCTGACAATCCGTATTGCTGGCCATCAACTTACAACAACGCAAATGTAACGACTGGATCGATCCTGCTTTACACGCACATAAAACCAGCACAATAAAACCATTTCCCTCTCTCTTTTGAGAGAGGGAATTTTGGAGGCAAAGATGAGAAAGTATCTTACAAGAAAGATAGTGATTTATCTCATAACTTTTTTCATAGCCGCAAGTCTTGACTGGGCAATACCACGTTTGATGCCAGGAAATCCGGTTAGTCTTTTAGTTTCGAGATTTGCGCAGGCTTCAAGCGGCTCGGCTGCCCAAGCCTCTTTGATCACAAAACAGATGTTCGATTATTTCATGCAAGCCTTTCAACTTAATATACCTTGGTGGGAGCAGTATTTGCTCTTTTGGAGAAACATGTTCACAGGAAATCTTGGTATAAGCATATATCTTTATCCTGAGCCTGTGATAAACATAATACTTTCTGCCGTTCCCTACGATGTGTTGTTTTTGCTTCCATCCATTTTGCTGAGTTTTTGGGTTGGCAATAGGATAGGTGCGTGGGCAGCAAGAAATAGAAGGGCAGACAACACATTACTTCCCATCTTTTACATCTTAACTTCCGTTCCTTACTTTTGGCTTGGAATTTTGCTTGTGTGGGTATTTGGTACACTGCTTCGACTCTTACCCATGTCCGGAGCATTCAGTTATTCCATGACCCCATCCTTCACTTTTCCCTTTATCTTTGATTATTTGAAACATTGGATACTCCCATTTTTATCGCTTTTCATAGTTTCTCTTGGCGGTTGGGCAATAGGCATGAGAAACATGATCATATACGAACTTGAATCTAATTATTCAAGGTACATGGGTTCTTTGGGATCATCCCAAAGACTCATAAGAAAATACTCTTACAGGAATGCGATTTTGCCTCAGGTAACAGGACTTGCACTCCAACTTGGGACAATAGTGGCTGGCGCCATAACGACTGAAATTGTCTTTTCGTATCCTGGGATTGGATACATTCTTTTTGAAGCGATAATGAACAAAGATTATCCTTTGATTCAAGGATGCTTTTTGTTCATAATAGTTGGAGTTTTACTTGCCAATTTCATCATAGATATCCTTTACATGTTCATAGATCCAAGGGTTAGAATTGCTTACACGGAAGGATGAAATCATGAAATTATCTGATAGATTAAAAAAATGGGACGTGTTGTATTTCTTTTTGACAAATAACAAGTTCAAAATAGGAATTGGGATTCTTCTGTTTTTCATTTTGCTTTCAATAATAGGACCATTTTTTGTCCATTACACTCCATACGAATATGCGGGCTCTCAAGGATCACCCCCTTCTTTGCAAAATCCGCTGGGAACAAATCCATTCGGATACGATCTGTATTCCCAACTCATCGTTGCACTGGATGGCACATGGCTTGTAGGGCTCATAGGAGGAGGAGTGGCAACGATAATAGGCCTTTTAATAGGTTTTTTTGCAGGATATGAAGGAGGCTTTTGGGACGAATTGCTGATGATGCTCACCAACATACTGCTTGTCATACCAACCATAGCACTTTTGGTAATTATAGCCTCATTTTTAAACTCGCGAAGCGTTGTTCTTGAGAGTGTCATAATAGGTTTAACGGGATGGCCATGGGTTGCAAGGGCGGTAAGGGCACAAACGCTTTCTTTGAAATCGAGAGAATTTGTAAGCCTTTCCAAGATCTCTGGTGCCGGTACGCTGAAGATAATAGCTGAAGACATAGCACCAAATATGCTTTCCTACGTTTTCATGGTTTTCATACTTCAATTCGGCGGTTCGATTTTAACCATAGTTGGACTTTCATTCATAGGCTTAGGTCCTACAAACAGCGTTTCACTGGGTGGCATTTTGCAAGATTCTGTGCTTTGGAATGCGCTAATTTTGGGATACTGGTGGTGGATGATACCGCCTGGCGTGGTTATAACATTCATGGTGGCCTCGTTGTATTTTATAAACATGGCAATGGATGAGGCATTCAATCCAAGATTGAGGTCGACATAAATGACAAAATTACTTGACGTCAAAGATTACAAAGTTTATTACCAAACCCTGAAAGGAAAGATCAAAGCCGTTGATGGAGTGAACTTTTTCGTCAACACAGATGAAGTTTTTGGCATTGCTGGCGAATCGGGCTGCGGCAAATCGACGCTTGCCAATTCCTTGATATATCTTAAAGCGCCGATGCTTTATGCTGGAGGAAGTGCGATCCTGGACGGAAATGACTTGTCTAAATTCACAGATGAACAGATGCGAAAGATAAGATTCGAAAAGATATCCATAATTCCGCAGTTTGCAATGGATGCCATGAGTCCTACAAAGAAGATAAAAAACATAGTCATCGATCTCGTTAGAGAACACGACAAAAAAATGTCGGAAAAAGATATAATCGATCTTGCAACGGAAAGATTCAAAATGGTAGGTCTGTCTGGAAATGTCGTCGATATGTATTCGATAGAACTCTCTGGAGGCATGAAGCAAAGAGTTGTTATGGTCATTTCGACGCTTTTAAATCCTCGCATTTTGATCGCCGATGAAATAACGTCGGCGCTCGATGTCTCCTCACAGAAATTCTCCGTAGAGATGCTTGATGAGTTTAAAGACAAGCAGTTTGTTTCATCCGTGATCTTCATAACACACGATATATCAGTACTCTACCAAATAGCAGACAGGATAATGATAATGTACGCGGGCCATGTTGTCGAGATTGCAAATACAGAGGATATCGTCTCAAAGCCCTTACATCCCTACACCAAACTTTTGATAAGTTCTCTTCCAAAGATGGGCGTTCAATTTTCCCAAAAAAGATTAACAGGCATTCCTGGATATCCTCCAAATCTTTTGAATCCTCCAAAGGGATGCAGATTTTACGACAGATGTCCTTTGAGAATAGATCCGCAGAAATGCCAAAATGAAATACCGCCACTTGTAGAATACACGCCGGGCAGATATGTTGCGTGCTGGGCATACAAAGGAAATGGTAAAAATGGATGAACTTGTACAAGTTAAAAACGTTACGAAGATTTTCAAATCAGGCCTTGTTGGTGGATATTTCACAACGGCTGTTGACGATGTATCCTTTGACATTCACAGATCAGAGATAATCTCTCTTGTCGGTGAATCTGGAAGTGGCAAAACAACGGTCGGCCGTCTTATACTGAGACTGTTAAAGCCTTCTCTTGGAAAGATAATTTACGAAGGAGTTGACATCTCAGAATTGAAAGGCAGAAGATTGAGAGAGTACTACAGACACGTTCAAGGGATATTTCAGGATCCATTCTCATCTTTCAATCCCATCTTCAAAGTGGACAGGGTATTTGATTTGCTTTTTGACAGTTATCTCAAAGATAAAGTCAACCAAAAGCACGAATTAATCGTTGAATCGCTTGAAAAAGTTGGCGTAAATTCCCTTGACATCCTTGGTAAATATCCTCACCAACTTAGCGGTGGTCAATTGCAAAGGATTTTAATTGCAAGGACACTTTTGCTTGACACCAAACTTCTAATAGCAGATGAACTTATCTCAATGCTTGATGCATCAACGAGAGTTGACGTTTTAAACATATTAGGGGATTTAAGAGACAAAGAAAAGATGTCCGTACTTTTCATAACTCACGATCTATCTTTGGGATATTACATAAGCGACACAACGATGATAATGTACAAGGGAAATCTTGTGGAATTTGGGAAGACAAAAATTGTTTTTGACAACCCTTTGCATCCATACACAAGAATGCTTTTGAGCGCTGTGCCTGAAATAGGAAGAAAATGGAAGAAATCTGAGGTTGAGATGAAAAGGGGAGAAGTTCCAGTTGGGGGATGTCCTTACTTTGACAGATGCCCGCTCGCAATGGAGATATGCAGGAAAAAACCAGTTTTAAAAGAGTTAGAAAAAGATCACAAGGTTGCATGTTATGCAGCGGAAGGGATGATTGCAAATGGCACGACCCAAGTTGGGAAAGGTCACAATAGTTGATGTAGCCCGTGAAGCACATGTCTCGGTATCAACGGTATCGAGATATTTAAATTCAACGGCTCCCATAGCGGAAGAAAAAAGGAAGAGTATAGCGCGTGCCATAAAAATGCTCAATTACAAACCTTCTACCTTTGCAAAAGCCATGAGATCACAAATACTTTACAGCATCGGCATAATCGTTCCCGATTTAGGAGGTTACTATTACGGCGAAATAGTCAATGCCATGGTTACTTACGCGAGCAAAAAAGGATATGAAACCGTTGTAAGCGTTACAAACAAAGTTGAAAATTGGGAGGATATGACCTTTGATTTTTTCATGAGCAGACGTTTTGACGGCATAATTGCGTGTACGCCCGATTTAAAGAGTGTTCAGAAACTTATGAAGATAGGCATACCAATAGTTGCAGTCGACTGGAGAGATCCCATAGGCGATCTCAACATCACGGGTATCTCTATAGACAACGAAAAGGCAGCCTTTACCATGATGAAGTATCTGTATTCCATGGGTCACAGAAAGGTTTTACTTATAACGGGAGGAAATAAGGTTCAATCTTCTATAGACAGGAAAAATGGGGTTCTCAAATTCAAAGAAAAAAATGACGATATCGAACTTTACATCGCCGATGGCGATTTTTCCGACTTGGACACTGGATACGATCTGACAAAAAAATTCATAGAAGAAAATGGAAAAGAGGTCACAGCCATTTTTGCCTTCAACGACATATTGGCCCTTGGTGCCATAAGCGCGCTAAACGATCTTGGAATATCAGTACCAGATGAAATTTCCGTTGTGGGATTCGATAACACCTACATTTCAAAATATTCAATTCCACCGCTTACAACGATAGAACAGCCAAGAAGCGAACTTGGCCTGACGGCAATAAAAAATCTGATAAATAGATTCGAATCTGTGGGATCTAAGATAAGTTACAACGTGATGGTACCATTTAAATTTGTTGAAAGAAAATCTGTTAAAAAGATTGAGGTGAAGGAGGTAATGAAATGAAAAAGTTAACACTGGTCGTAGTTGTTGTGCTTTTCATATTTGGAATTTCTGCCTTTTCAGCCAATGTGAATATTACAGTCAACACGGCAGCGGAGATCACTACTTTGCCGCAAACATCATTTGGAGTGAATACGGCCGCATGGGATTGGCACCTTTTGGATCCAGTAATTCCTGGGATGCTGAAAAATTTAAACGTTAAGGTTTTGCGTTTCCCTGGTGGAAGTTTCTCCGACATGTATGATTGGGAAACGAATTCGACCGTTCCAGGCCAGGATTTTCCTTACGTGGATCCTGAAAACAATTTTGATAATTTCATGAAACTTGTGAATGAAATAGGTGCTCAAGCGTTGATCACGGTGAATTACGGAACAAATTTTGCCGGAACGGCAGGCGGAAGCCCAACTGAGGCAGCAGCATGGGTTAAGTATGCAAATATCGATCACAATTACAACGTAAAATACTGGGAAATAGGGAATGAAGTCTATGGAAATGGTTCTTACGGGGCAAATTGGGAGACGGATCTTCATTCTCAAAAAGGTCCTCAGGCCTATGCCGAGAATTTCATAGCCTTTGCAAAAGCCATGAAAGCAGTCGATCCTAACATAGAGATCGGTGCAGTTTTGACGTGCCCATACAACTGGCCTTGGGGGCAAAGCCCCGATTGGAACAAAATAGTTTTACAAACTGCCGGACCTTACATAAACTTTGTCGTAGTGCATTGGTACGCACAAAACCCAGGGAATGAGTCTGATGCAGGTCTTCTGGCATCGACAAATCAGATACCAGACATGCTTGCAAGGCTCAAACAGGAAATAAGGGATTACGCAGGCACCAACGCAAATAATATCCAGATCTTCGTAACAGAGACGAATTCTGTTTCATACAATCCAGGAAAACAAACGACAAGCCTTGTAAACGCACTTTTCTTGGTCAACGATTACATGAACTGGCTAACTGGAGGCGTTGAAAATGTCGATTGGTGGACACTCCACAACAACGCTTTGACAAATAACAACAACAGTGATAAACTTTATGGAAATACAAATTACGGAGATTACGGGTTACTTTCTAACGATTCGAATTTTGGTACCTCGACCGTTGAACCTCCAAACAACACTCCGTTCCCCGATTATTTTGGATACGAGATGCTCAAATACCTTGCAAAACCAAATGACACGATAGTGGGAAGCCTTTCAGATCAAAAACTCGTCGATGTTTACGCGGTAAAGCATACAAATGGAGATCTTGCGATCATGGTAGTCAACACAGATCCCTCCACCTCTTACGATGTTAATCTAAACATTATGGGATTTAAACCTGAAGATGAAGCCTCAGAATACGTTTATGGGATGGGAAATGGGGTTGGTGGCGCGATGGAATCGATTTTAAGCAAAACCATACAACTTACAAAACCAATAGAAGTTTTACCATATTCAATAAATGTGATAGTCATGAAACCTCAGCATATTGCAAAGATCACGGGACCTGAGGTTATGCAAAACACGACGATTTCAAGTACAATCCTAACGCCTGGCCAAAGCGAAAAGATAGAAACAACCTTCACAAATAGATTTGGAAATATATCGAACGGCGCAATAGAGATGGAAATATACAATTCTTCTGGGAAAATGGTGGGACAAAAGACGGTTTCTGATGTAAGCATAAGTGCAAATCAATCTTATAAAGTTAACTGGTCTTGGACTGCTCCAAATGCGCCTGATATCTACACGGTAAAATCTTTTCTCTTTGACAGGTCTATGGTGAATGTGATCTCCTCTTCAAATGATGCGGCACAATTCACAGTTGCAATTCCTCCAGCGCCGTCTTTCTCAATAACGGGCAGTGTCAATCCAAGTGAACTTAACGTTGGCGATAAAGCCATGATTTCTGTGACAGTTACAAACACGTCTGATCTTGGTTATCTAAATAACGGTATAATAGACGTGGAAGTACACAACGCGGCAAATCAAAAAGTGTGGCAGCAGTTCGAACAAAATGTGAATCTTTCTCCATCTCAATCAATGACGTTGACCTACGAATTCACCGCGTCGGCTTCGGGAACATATTCAGTTCAGGTTGGAGTCTTCAGTGGAGGTTGGGGAACAAATTACGCATGGAATTCAAATGTTGCAAAGATAGTTGTGAAATAATGGCATATGGCAAAGACAGGGATTAGAGATTAGAGATTAGGGATTAGTGAGAAGTACTTGGCGGAGAGCATAATGCCCCAGAGAAATCCTCCGCAACGAAGTGAGGACCAGATTTCGACGGGGCATATGCTGGAGCCGATCACAAAACAGCGCATAGCCAATAGCATATAGCCTATGGAAAACGGAATATGGCGAAGGGCAGGATGCCTTCGAGATGGCCTCCGCAGCAAAG
>JAVRKN010000015.1:12942-16810 GCA_031962405.1 Athalassotoga sp.
TAGAGATTAGTGAGTGGTTATATCGGAGTGCATGATCGGTTCAGAAAATAAGGACATTTACGATAGTTGATAACGTTTAAAATGGGGCAGAGAAAAAATAATCGAAAGGAGAAATTGAAATGACTGAGAAAAAATTTCCAAAAGACTTTATCTGGGGATCAGCAACGGCTTCTTACCAGGTTGAAGGATCTCCTCTTGCAGACGGCGCAGGCCCATCCATATGGCACAGGTTCTCTCACACGCCAGGCACAACGCATGATGGAGAAACGGGAGATATCGCGTGCGATCATTACAACAGGTACAAAGAAGACATCAAACTCATGAAATCGTTGGGGCTTAAGGGCTACAGATTTTCGATCTCGTGGTCGAGGATCTTTCCAAATGGCAAAGGCAGGATAAACGAAAAGGGCGTCGATTTTTACAACAAAGTCATAGACGAACTTTTAAGTGCAAATATAACGCCATTTGTGACGATATATCATTGGGACTTGCCGGCGGCTTTGCAAGATATCGGAGGCTGGACAAACAGAGACATTGCTTGTTGGTTCGGAGATTACGCTGATTACCTCTTTCAAAGATTTGGAGACAGGGTGAAACACTGGATAACGTTGAATGAACCATGGGTTATGGCTTTTGTTGGTCATATGTACGGTGAACATGCGCCTGGCATGCGCGACATATACGCAGCCTTTGCCGTTGCCCACAACGAGTTAAGAGCGCACTCGAAAGCAGTGGATGCTTTCAGATCTGAAGGAATAAATGGAAAGATAGGAATAACTTTATCAAATGGTTCACACGATCCGGCCTCAAATTCACCCCAGGACATCATGGCAGCGACAGTGACACATGAGTTTTCAAATTATCCGCTCTTTTTAAATCCCATTTTCAAGGGAAAGTATCCAGAACACATTGAAACATTTGAGAAAGGATTCCTGCCAAAAGGCTATGAAAAGGACATGGAAGAGATAAAGAGGCCCATAGACTTTGTCGGCATAAATTACTACTCTGGTGATCTCGTAAAGGCCGATCCTGCGTCACCAATGGGAGTAAAAATAATTGGTCGCAATTTGCCAAAGACAGAGATGGGATGGGAGATATATCCAGAAGGATTCTACAAAATTTTAAAAGGTGTCCAAGACGAATACGATCCAAAAGAAGTTTACGTCACAGAAAATGGAGCCGCCTTTGACGATAAGGTTGAAAATAACGCTGTCCACGATCAAAAAAGGATAGATTACCTCAGAGATCACATCTCTCAAGCGCACAGGGCAATTCAAGACGGAGTTAAACTTAAAGGATATTTCGTTTGGTCCTTAATGGACAATTTTGAATGGGCTCATGGGTATTCAAAGAGATTTGGAATAACCTACGTTGATTACAAAACTCAGAAGAGGATCGTCAAGGACAGCGCCAAATGGTACGCAGATGTCATATCTAAAAATGCAGTCGAATGAAGGAGATAAGATGATAGATCTGTGCGGTAAATGGGATGTTATCGACGATGAAGAAGAATTCAAGTTCGAAGGAAGCGTCCCTGGCACGGTGCAAGGTGATCTTGTAAAGTTAAAGCTCATGCCCCATCCTTACATCGGAGAAAATGAAAAACTCTTCAGAAGGCTTGAAGAAAAGTCATGGGAATACTCTAAAGAGTTTGAGATAAAAAATTTGGATAAGAAAGATTACGATCTCGTCATCGAGGGTATAGATACACTCTCTGAGGTATACATCAACGACAAATTCGTTGGAAAAACCGAAGACATGTTTTTAGGCTACAGATTTCCCATCAAAGATCTTTTAAAAACAGGTAAAAACACGATAAGAATAAAGATCCTCTCTCCGATAAAAATACCGAAGGCACTCGAGCGAAATTATGGGAAACTTCATGCCGGTGAAGAAAGTGCCAGAGTCTACATCAGGAAGGCTCAGTACGCTTACGGATGGGATTGGGGCGCAAGAATCGCAACATCAGGCATATGGAAAAAGATATACATCCACGACAGAGAAGCACCTTACCTTGAGGGATCGACGGCGTATTTGGAAGACATCGACACAGTCAAAGTTATGGGATACGTTAAATCTGTTGAAGACGCATACACCGTTAAAGTGTTTGTTGATGAAAAGGAAGTTGGAGAGTATCCTGTGGAACCAAAAATTCATGATCACTCATTCGAAGGTCGATTTAAACGTGGAGATCTTGAACTATGGTACCCGCGCGGATATGGTAAAAGTACGCTTCATGATTTTGAATTCAAACTTTTCAAGGGCAAGAAAGAAGTATATTCTGAAAAGAAACGCATAGGTTTAAGAACTGTGAAGATCATCCAAGAAAAAGACGCGGAAGGAGAATCCTTCATCTTCGAAATAAATGGCAAAAAGATCTTTGCCAAAGGCGCCGATTGGATACCATCCGACAACATTTTGAGTTGGCTTGAAGATAAAGACTACGATCGGTTGCTTGAAATGGCCTCAGATGCGAACATGAACATGCTAAGGATATGGGGAGGCGGCATATACGAAGACGAAGAGTTCTACAATAAATGCGATGAACTTGGAATAACAGTCTGGCAGGATTTCATGTTTGCCTGTGCCGAATACCCAGATAATCTTGAATGGTTCAGGAAACTCGCAAATCAAGAGGCGCAGTACAACGTCATTAGATTAAGACACCATCCCTCGATAGTATTGTGGTGTGGAAACAACGAGAACAACTGGGGCTTTGACGAGTGGGGATACAACCATATGCACAACGGAGAACATCTTGGAAATACACTTTACCTTCACGATTTGCCGATCATTTGCGCTCAAGAAGATCCATCGCGCCCATACTGGCCTTCGAGTCCATATGGAGGAAGCAAAGCGAATTCAGATGAAGCAGGAGACAGGCACGTTTGGAACGTGTGGTCGAATTGGGTCGATTACAAGGGATATTTGACGGATAAATCAAGGTTTGTGAGTGAATTCGGCTTTCAGGCAGCGCCAGATCCGAAAACGATAGAGTTCTTTGCAAAGAAATCTGAAAGGGAAATTTTCAGCGATGTGATGTTACGCCACAACAAGCAGGTCGAAGGGCCTGAAAGGATAATGAAATTCATACATAACCACTTTGGATCCGTCAAAAACTTCGATTCGATAGTCTACCTTTCTCAAGTAAATCAAGGTGAAGCGATAAAAGCGGGAGTCGAACATTGGAGAGAAAGAAAGTATAAAACATCTGGTACGCTTTATTGGCAGTTGAACGATTCGTGGCCCGTCTTCAGTTGGTCATCCGTCGATTATTTCAAAAGGCCAAAAGCGCTTTACCATTACACAAAAAGATTTTACGCACCCCTTTTGCCTTTGGTAAAAGCAGATGGAGACGAAGTAAGGATAGTAATTGTCAACGATTCTGATACTGTTGATGGCCGCCTTGAGTTCGATTTGTGGACATTAGACGGTAAGAAATTGATCGAGAAGTCCTTTGAGGTCAAGATCCCATCCGATTGCGTCTTTAACGTGGATAGGTTTAAAGCGCCAGAAGGTCTTGAACGCACAATAGGTTTTGTGAGGCTAAAAGTCGGAGATGATCTTTTTGAAAATCACGAAGTTTTTGCCAATTTAAGAAGAGAAAAGATCGAAGACCCAAAAATAACCTTTAAAAAGTCTGGCAATATGCTGGAGATAAAGGCAGAAAAGCCTGCTTTTGGCGTGAGAATAACGACTGAGAAAGACGAAGTACTTGAAGACAATTTCTTTGCGATATCGCCGAATCATCCCAAAAAGATAAAAGTGCCTCAGTCTGACTTTAAGATACTTAGCGCTTACGATTTTCTAAAATAAATGGGCCGCTTAAAGCGGCCTTTTTTGTCCATCTCTTAGCCATATGCTATAT
>JAVRKN010000016.1:0-10385 GCA_031962405.1 Athalassotoga sp.
GCTCAATAAAGTGAATCTTGCCTTATCGATCATTCAATTTGGAATTTTGTAAAAATAAGGATATAATAATTGTGTGTTTTGGAAAATTTACAGAATTTTTAAGGAGGCAACACGAATGAAAGGTACTGTCAAGTGGTTTGATTCAAAAAAGGGGTTCGGATTCATAACGGCAGAGGATGGCACTGATATTTTTGTACATTATTCAGCCATTCAAGCGGGGGGATACAAGGAATTAAAGGAAAATCAAAAGGTTACTTTTGACGTCACAGAAGGTCCAAAGGGGAAACAAGCGGCTAACGTTAAACCTGCTTAAAACTATCGGCTGCTTCTCAAACGAAGCAGCCTTCCTATACTCATTAATTTGAGTTAAAGACAGATTCAAAAATTCTCAAATCTTCGTCTGAATAGAGGCACATTCTTACCAATTTTATCTGAGAATGACGTTGTGAAAAGTACTTCCTAAAGGTTTCATAAAAGACCTGTGCACATCTGTCTTTAGGGAAGCCGTATATTCCAGAACTTATGGCGGGAAAGGATATGCTTTCAATTTTCATCTCCTCGGCTTTTAAAAGCGCATTTTCAATTGCCGCAGATAATTTGCGATCCTCCTCTCCTTCTCCCCATACCGGTCCCACGGCATGAATGACGTATTTCACAGATAATTTTCCACCAGAAGTTACAGCCACCTTGCCCGTCTCAACTGGACCATGTTTGTCAATATATTCTCGTGATTCTTTGTCTATATCAGGACCGCCCGCCTTTGATATCGCCAACGCAACGCCCCCACCGTGGGCAAGATGCGAATTGGCAGCGTTGACTATGGCGTCAACTTTTTCTTTCGTTATGTCACATTTTTCAACTTCTATTTCAGTTTCAAAAATTTTGAACTTCATTTTCACACCGGGTAAATTGGCAGAAAATAAGCGCTATATTCGTCGACAATTTTGAAATCAACTTTCACCTTTGCGACGTATTTTTTTTCTAAAAATGGTTTTGCAATCTGAGGGAAAAGCACGTAACTCAACAAATCTTCGTCATTTTGTGCAAGATCTCCTATTTCTTTTTTTGCCTTATCAAGCGCTGGATCGAGCAGATCCGCTGGTCTTACATCGATCGGCTTTTCATTTCCGAGTATTTTCTTTATTATCTCATCACTTATTGGCGCCGGAGGTTTCCCATACATGCCTTTCACGTAGTTCTTCGTTTCTTTTGTAACCATCTTGTACCTTTCGCCGTTTAAAACATTTAAAACGGCTTGAACACCGACTATCTGGCTTGTTGGCGTTACAAGAGGCGGAAACCCAAGATCTTCTCTTACTTGTGGAATTTCTTTCATCACATCGTCGTACTTGTCCAAGGCATTTTGTGCCCTAAGTTGACTTACAAGATTTGAAAGCATGCCACCTGGCACTTGTGCGGAAAAGATCCTTGAATCTATGGTTGTCATTGCAACATCATCGGCTTTATGAGATGCTCTGACTTTTATGAAGTGCTCATTCACATGGTTTATCTTTTCCATGTTAAGATTCACAGAAAAATCTTTGCTATCCCTTAAAGCCATCACAAAGGGTTCAACCGCAGGCTGACTTGTGCCATAGGCGAGAGCACTTGTCGCAGTGTCTATTACATCTGCACCAGCCTCAATTGCCGCCCAATAAGCAGAATCCGCAAGACCGCTTGTAAAATGGGAGTGAACCTCCACCGGAAGGGAAAAGTTTTTCTTCAACTCTTTGACAAGAGCATAGGCCATCGGTGCTGTTAAAAGGCCTGCCATATCCTTTATGCATATTGAATCTATACCCATATTTACGATCTTTTTCGCAAAATCGATGTATTTTTCTATCGTATGAACAGGACTCACGGTGTAACTTATGGCACCTTGCACGTGAGCGCCATACTTCTTGGCAAATTCTATTGACTTTTCAAGATTTCTTGGATCATTTAGAGCATCAAAGACTCTAACGATGTCTATGCCGTCTTCTATCATTTTTCTTATAAATAGTTCGAGGACATCGTCTGGGTAGTTGGAATACCCCAAGATATTTTGTCCTCTCAAAAGCATCTGTAATTTCGTTTTTTTGACGTTTTTTCTTATTATTTTCAATCTTTCCCATGGATCCTCGTTAAGGTATCTCAAGCACGAATCAAAGGTTGCCCCACCCCACATTTCGAATGCGGAGTAACCTATTTCATCCATCTCTCCCAAAACTGGAAGCATTTCAGATGTTTTCATTCTCGTTGCTAAAAGAGATTGATGTGCATCTCTAAGCGTGGTATCCATAAAATGAATTTCTCTCATAAAAACCTCCTCAATCAATTACAATTTGCCAGAGTTGGAAAAACTGTAAAATCCATCCGCGGCCACAACGATATGATCGAGCAATTTTATTCCAAGAATTTCTCCCGCTTCCTTTATCTTGTACGTCGCCTCCTCATCTTCCTTGCTTGGTTTGGGATTTCCAGAAGGGTGATTGTGCACAACGATAACTCCAGAGGAGGGATATTTAACGGCTATGCCAAAAATTTCTCTTGGATGAATTAAAGCAGCGTTTGCCGTTCCAACCGTTACATCTTTTACGGCTATGGCACCTAATTGTGAATTTACCACTATTACCCTGACGTATTCGACCGTCATGAGAGTCATATCTTTGCAAAAATCGTAAACATCATTTGCAGATTTCAAAAATTTCTTTTCTTTCAAAGATTCTTTCCACATTCTTTGACCTATTTCAAGTGCGGCTTTAATCTTTAATGCCTTTGCATCGCCTATTCCACAAGAAGCGTCACGCAATTCCTCAAGCGAGGCATTTTTCATCTTAATGAAGGATCCTTCAAATTTTTTTAAAATTTCTTCGGCAGCATCAACGACGTATTTACCTTTTGTGCCAGTTATCAAAAGAATCGCTATAAGTTCAGCATCGCTAA
This sequence comes from Athalassotoga sp., assembly GCA_031962405.1. Lineage (GTDB taxonomy): Bacteria > Thermotogota > Thermotogae > Mesoaciditogales > Mesoaciditogaceae > Athalassotoga. Next base: position 2,926 of record JAVRKN010000016.1, read on the forward strand.
GCGATTCTATGCCTCTTTCTATTGCCCTCTCCCTTGGCTTTTCCATGTCAAATGAAAAGGCAGGCATCTCCAAAGGAGAGAAACCTATACCCATTTTCAAGCGCCAACTTGTAAGATTTCATCACTAAATCCCTCCCCGCGAACGCAGAAACAAGCACTATCAAGGATGATTTTGGAATGTGAAAATTAGTTATCAGAGCATCAACAACTTTGAATTTATAAGGTGGATATATGTAAAGAGACGTGTTTCCATAAAGATTTCCTGTCTTAGCCCAAGATTCAAGTGTCCTAACAACTGTTGTACCAACCGCAAATACCCTTCCCTTTTTATGTTCTATTTCATTTGCCACCTCTGGTGGTATTCTGTAAAATTCGGTATGCATCTTGTGAGTTTCGATTTCATCGGTCTCTATTGGCCTAAAAGTGTCAAGACCAACATCAAGGGTCACTTTTAATATTTTAACACCCATCGCACTTATCTTTTCAAGTAATTCTTCGGTAAAATGCAAACCTGCCGTTGGGGCTGCAACGGATGCCGGATCTTTTGCGTAAACGGTCTGATATTCAGATGGATCTGCCGTCGTTTGCGTTATGTAAGGCGGAAGCGGAATTTCACCGATACTTTCAAGTTTATCATCATCGACGTCAAATTCAAAGTATCTTGTTCCATCATTCAAATGCTTCACGCATTTTCCAGTTGCCCCATTGAAAATGATCTCAGTGCCTTCTTTTATCTTTCCTCCAGGCCTTACAAGAGTTTGCCAGGTTTTATCCGATAATTTTTTCAGCAAAAATACCTCAACTTTTGCCCCTGTTGTTTTATGACCAATTAATCTTGCGCGTATAACTTTTGTTTCGTTGACGACTAAAAGATCGTCGGGAGTTAAGTAATCTGTTATGTTGTAAAAGATCCTGTGCTCTATCGTCTGAGTGTCTCTATGTATGACCATGAGTTTTGCGTGATCTCTTGGCGTTATCGGGTTTTGTGCTATCGCAGATTTTGGAAGATAATAATCGAAATCATCAACTCTCAATTGTTAATGCCTCCTGTGGTAAAATATATTCTGTATCAGATTATATACTAAACCAACTTTAAATTCCGAATCTTAGCGGAGGGCAGGATGCCCTCGAGATGACCTCCGCAGCGCAGCGAGGACCAGACATCGAGAGGGTGCCTGCCGAAGCCGTAAGAGATGGATGAATGAACATTCGACTTTTAAAGTTGAATCAGTATACATCAATGGAGGCTAAATTTTGGCACTGAATACATCCAAGGATCTTGAGAAGATTTTTATATATGAAGTTTTTGTAAGAGGTTATGGTGGATTCTCAAACGTTGAGAAAGATCTTAAAAGAATAAAGAATTTAGGCATTGATGTCGTGTGGTTTATGCCCGTTCATCCGACGGGTGTTAAAAACAGAAAAGGTACGCTTGGATCACCTTATTCTATAAGGGATTACAGAGCTTTAGATGAGTCTCTTGGTACCGGTGAAGATTTCAAGCATCTCGTTAAATCGATTCATGATCTTGGAATGAAGGCCATGATGGATGTGGTTTTTAATCACATGGCCGTTGATTCTGTGCTTGCATCAGAACACCCAGACTGGTTCATGAGAGACGGAAATGGAAATCCAACACGAAAAGTTGCAGACTGGTCTGACATAATAGATTTTGATTTTTCCAATCCTGACCTTTCGGCGTACCTTATAGATACTTTGAAATTTTGGGTAAAAGAGTACGACATCGACGGTTTTAGGTGTGATGTGGCTGGCCTTGTGCCAATAGGCTTTTGGAACAGAGCGCGATCCGAACTTTCAAACCTAAAGGATTTGATATGGTTGTCTGAATCAAAAGACCCTTACCTTTATCAGGCATTTGACATAACATACGATTATGACAGTTACGATATCCTTAAATCTTACTTCAATGGCAAAGAATCTCTTTCAAATTACGCGGCGAATTTTGAATACCAAAAACAAATCTTCGATGATCATATAAAATTAAGATTCTTAGAAAACCATGATCAAGATCGGATCGCAAAATACGTATCTTACGATAAATTGCGCGCATGGACGACCCTTTTGATGGTCCAAAAGGGGGCAACTTTGATCTACAATGGGCAAGAGTTTGCAATGAAGGAAAAGCCAGATATCTTCAACGAATTTCACTTTGATTTTTCAAACGTTGACAACGATTTTCAAAACTTCATGAAAGAGATCATAGAAATCAAAAAGACAACGCCAGCCTTGTCTTATGGAAAGATGAACGTGCTCAAAAATGATAAGCCGGCTTCTGTCATCTCTATTTTGAGGAGGTCTGACGGAACGCTGGTGCTTTACATAGGAAATTTTGAAAAACAAAAAGAAAAAGTAATGATCGATTTCGATGGGATCTTTTCAAATACTTACATTCACGCTTTTGACCATGTGAAAAAATCTCCATTCACCTTTTACGTTGACAAGAACGGAAAGGCGGCATTTGAAGTTGAAGATTACGTTTTGATATCTGCTTACAAAGAAGGTACATGAGATGGATATACTTAGGGCTTTTTTAAATGAATTGAGAATGATCTACAGATCCAAAAGCATGATCTTTTTGACGATAATCGTTCCAATTGCACTCATGCTTATTCTCGGTTATATCTTTCCAAGCATGATAAATCCTCAAAATTACAAAGTGGCAGTTTACAACGAAGACAACGGAGAATATTCAAAAGTCATTCTATCGCTTGTTTATGGTATGTTAAAAGGAGACAGTTTTCAATCAGTTGGGAGTTATGAGGATCTCATGAAAGGACTTAACGATGGGACCTTCGATGGTGCCATTGTTATACCGCCAGGATTTTCAAAAAGTGTTGAAAATTCGAACAACTTTCTCTTGAATTTCATTCCATCAACCGCAAATATTCAAACGTCTGTGGTGATATATCAAGCATTGCGTTCAATTCTTTCTGAAGTGAGTAACGGTGTCATGATCTACAACATACTTGAACTTTACAAAAAGCCAAATACCAAAATACCGATAGGTCCACCACAACTTTCTTTTGAAGGACCATCTGGTGCAAATTTAAATTACATCGATTTTATGATACCTGGCATTGCCGCACTCATTGCGATAGCAAGCATAGCGATAATGTTGTCGACTTCCGTTTCTTACGAAAGAGAACATGGAATTTTGAACGGAATCATCGTGAGTAATGTCAACAGGTCTCTCTATTTGACGGGTAAAACGCTTGCTTACACGATGGATGGCATCATAAAGGGGACTATCGCCCTTCTAACGGCTCAAATTTATTTTGGTAGTGGTTTTAACGCGCCTTTGAGAACGCTTTTTATACTTGCGCTTGGGAGTTTCGCCTTTGCAAGTTTTGGAATCATAATATCCACCTTATCACCAAATCAAAAGATATCAAGCGCTGTAATAATAGGTTATGTGGTACCGACGATTTTTGTAAGTGGCCTTTTTATGCCAATAGATCAGATGCCACGCGTCGCCCAGATAATTTCAAAATTCTTTCCTTTAACTTTTATGGCAGATGCGATGCAGAGGGTTAACATATTGAATTATCAAATTTCTCAAATATTGGCAGATGTCATTCCACTTTTGATATATGCGGGTGTGGCAATTTTATTGGCTTTGGTGGTATTCTCGAGGTTAGAAAAATTGGAGGAGATTTAAATGTTAAGGTGCCGTCCAGAATTTGTCGAGGAGATTTGGGGAGATGAAGATCTTGGAAAATTTTACGGTGTCAATGGCAAAATAGGAGAAGTTTGGTTATGCTCAGGCCATCCTCAAAGAAAAACGGCACTCTTCACCGCCAAGGATGAACAATTCGAGTGGGAAGATATTTTGAAAATATGGAAAGTTAGCCGTTTCCCCTTCCTTATAAAGCATATAAAAACAAAAGCATGGCTTTCCGTTCAAGTTCACCCCGACGATGATGCTGCAAGGAGAATTGGTGAGCCTTGGGGAAAGCCAGAGATGTGGTATTTCGTCAAAGGTGGCACTCTTGTCAATGGACTTAAAAAAGGTGCCCTTGAAAAACTAAGAAATGGAGATAGGCAATGGAATTCGTTGCTCAACTTTGCAGAGGTTAAAACAGGCGAAGGAATGTTCATAGAGCCGGGCACGGTTCACGCGATAGGTCCTGGAATAGAACTTTACGAATTCCAAATGACCTCAGATATAACTTACAGGTTTTACGATTGGGATAGAGGAAGAAAAACTCATTTCGACGAGGCTATGGCATGTGCCAGAGAAATAACGGCCGAACCTTTTAAATTCAAAAGATTGGAAACATCGCATTTCAAAGTTGAACTTTTTTCCAACGTTAACTTTGCCGATCCTAAAAGCGTTTACCTTTCTTTCGACTCCGTCTTTGGAAACAAGAAGTTCAAATTGCCAACGGCTTACATTTCAAATGACGGGGGAGATTTTCTCTCCAACGGCATGACTTTTAAAATGACCTTACCATGAACTATTTTTCAGTTGCCATATCAAGATATCCAATTCAATCTTTGATTTACGCCTTTGATGGCGAAATAGAAGCGGGAGCGCGCGTCATAGTCGATATCAGAAATAAAAAACACACGGGATACGTGATTGAAAAAGTTGACAAACCAGAATTCAAGGTTAAAAACATCACTGAGATCATCGATGATAAATCTTTCATAGATGAAAAGATGATGACGCTCATAAAAGAATCCTCTTTTAAGTATATGACTCCAATTGGCGAGATTTTTGATCTTTGTTTTCCACCTTCTAAATTCAAGGGAAAGACTTTAAAAAAAGAGGGTGCGGGTAGATATCTTTCTCTCAAAATTTCAATTTCAGACGTTGTCAAATTGCAATTTGACAAAAACGAAGCAAAAATAGTCGAAACGCTGCTTGAAAATGGCCCCGTTGAATATGGTTATGCCATAAAGAATTTTTCAAAATCGTCAATTCAATCTTTGATAAAAAAAGATATTCTTGAGGTCACAAACCTTACAAATGTCCAACAAGAGATAAAACTAACCCTTGCTCAAAATAAAATCGTTGAGAATATACTCTCAAAACCTTCCAAGCCTCACTTGATAAATGGCATAACGGGATCTGGTAAGACTGAAATATATTTTGAAATAGCAGATCACGTCATCAGATCTGGGAAGCGAGTGCTCATACTTGTGCCTGAGATCATCCTTACTCCCCAACTTATGATGAGAACGAGGAAAAGATTTCCGAACATAAAAATAGGAATGTACCACAGTGCTCTTGGTGCGTCAAGAAAGGTGGAATGGGACGAAGCGGTAAGTGGAAATGTTGATCTGTTGCTTGGAACCAGGAGTGCCGTTTGGGTGCCAATGAAAAATATAGGCCTTATCGTTGTCGATGAAGAACAAGACGAATCTTACAAGCAATACGCGATGAGACCTTATTACAATGCCGTTGATGTCGCTCAAAGAAGATCTGAACTTGAAGGTTCAATCTTCATCTTGTCTTCTGCAACGCCAAGGATTGAAACGTATCACAAGTCAATTATCGGTGAGATAGAACTAAACAAAATTGAAGAAAGATCTGTTGGTGAGATTCCAAAGATACAGATCATAGATATGAAGGAATCAAGAGGTCAGATCCTTTCGGATGTTTTGGTAAAAAAGATCGAAGAAAACTCAAAAAATGGCAATCAGACCTTTTTATTTGTTCCAAAAAAAGGCTTTGCCAGTCGTGTTCAATGCGCCAATTGTGGTTACATCTTCAAATGCCCTGATTGTGATGTGCCCATGGTTTACCATAAAACAGACGGTGTAATCAAATGCCACTATTGCGGTCATACAGAACCATTACCTATGACATGTCCAATTTGTGGCTCTTCAAATTTAAAAAAAGGTGGCATAGGAACGGAACGAGTTGAACGTGAAGTTAGTAAGATCTTTCCAGCCCTCAGAATAAAAAGAATGGACAGAGAAGAACTAAAAGACATTGAAGCGGTGGAAGAGACTCTTGATGGAATTGCAAAGATGGAGTTTGATATAGTCGTTGGGACCAAGATGATAACCAAAGGCCTTGATTTTCCGAACATAGGACTTGTCGGGGTCATTGACGCAGATCATTCGCTGGGAATGCCAGATTTTAGGGCAAATGAGCGCACTTTTCAGTTGCTCTCTCAGGTAAGCGGAAGGGCTGGAAGAGGCGTAAAGGGAGAAGTTGTCATTCAAACTATGGAGCCAGAAAACCCCGTCATAAAGGCCATCTTAGATCAAAATTACGATGCCTTTTACCGTGCGGAAATAGAAAGAAGAAAAATGGCAGGATATCCTCCATTCAAAGAGCTCATACTTCTAACGGTTGAAGACAAATCGCCCCAAGAAGCGATGAAAAACGCTCAAAAGGTAAAGGAAGTCATAGCGCAGGGACCTTTTGACATTTTAGGGCCTGCCGAGTCATCAATTTTCAAGTTGATGTCGAAATACAGGTATCAAATCCTTTTAAAATGTGATGATCTTGACAAATCAATTGATTTTCTATCGTTAAAAATTAAGGCTGAATTACTTGGTTTCGATCCCTTGAATCTTTTAAAGATAGACGTTCAACCATACTCTTTTTAAGGAGGATTGCGGTGGAAGTATTTCTCTACATTCTAACTTATGCAGTTGGGGTTTTAACTGGCTTCATGAATGTCATAGGCGGTGGAGGGTCAGTGCTTACTCTTCCTTTGCTGACATTTTTGGGGTTGAGCATAGGAACAGCCAATGGTACGAATAGGGTATCCATTCTTCTTCAAAACATAGTCTCAACCTACCAGTTTAGAAAAGGCAAAGTTCACATTTTAAAGACAGCACTTCCCTTTGCAATAGTTGCCTCAATAGGTGCGATAGCGGGTACTTTTGTCGTTGTAAGCATCAATCAGGAAATTTTAAAAAAGATAATTGGCGTCATCCTTATAATCATGGGCTTATTCATAGTGTTCGAGCCAAAGGTGTGGGAGAGCGGATCGAACATACCAAAAAAATTGAGATGGGCATCGTATGTAGCAATTTTTGCCATAGGCTTTTACGGGGGCTTTTTGCAGGCTGGCGTTGGATTTTTCTTCATAGCGGCGCTCACATTTCTCGGAGGATTTGACATAATCAAAACTAATGCCATAAAAGTGCTTGTCATAGCCTCTTACACGATCTTTTCTCTTGCAATCTTCGTTTCAAAAGGCATGGTAAATTGGCCCATAGGCATAACTCTTTCTTTGGGAAGTATGACCGGCGCGTACTTTGGCACCAAATTCACACTTTTGAAGAAAATCAAATGGATAAGGTACGTACTCTTTGCCGCTGTAGTTGTAAGCGTTATAAACTTTTTCATTTAATGAGAATCACAAAACGGCGCATGGCGCATAGCCAATGGCGTATGGCAAATACAGGGATTAGGGATTAGACATTAGAGATTAGGCATTAGAGATTAGACATTAGGGATTAGAGATTAGGGA
>JAVRKN010000016.1:10485-12533 GCA_031962405.1 Athalassotoga sp.
GATGCCCCAGGAGGAGTTCGATAGAGTGACCAAAGCGAGTAAGATTATCCTTTTATCGGGCGTTTTATTTTCCGGCTTGATTGCGATCTTCATAATTTTTCTTTTAATTCAAATACCCTTTTTGATCTCTTTGATTTTTGGGATCTCATTTCTTATTGTGGCCAGTTTTTTTGCTTCCACTGGCATTAAAAAATTTAACGGGGATTTCAGTGAAAAAGTTTCGATCATCATTTCTGCCAAAAACGAAGAACTTGTCATATCGAAAACGATCGAAAGTTTGGAAAAACAAGAGTATGAAAATTTCGAAATAATCGTTGTTAACGACGGATCAACCGATAATACGGGAGAAATTATCGAAAACATGTCCAAGAAATACAAAAATATAAAAGTGTTGAACGTTTTTGGAGAGGATCTCCCTCATGGAAAAGCAGCCGCTATCAACAGGGCTTTTGAACTTGTCGAAGGCACTGTGGTATTGATAATCGACGCCGATGTTATCCTTGACAAAAATTACCTGAAAATGGTCACCAAGCCATTCAAAAATAGGCAGATAGATTACGTTCAAAGTGGCATAAGAACGTATAGCAGGGGAAACTTTGTTTCCATCCTATACGATGCAGACTACATCATGACAAATATATTCATGGCACATTTTTTGAAGCCGAGATCTTTTGGAAGAGGCATTTTGATCAGAAAAGATGCACTTGAAAAGATATTGCCATTGAAAACCTCCATAAGCGAAGATAGGCAAATGTCTATAAAACTGGACATGATTGATGCTCACGGCATTTACAAGGCGGATACCGTCTGTTACGAAGAGGCGCCTCAAAGTTTGAAATCAACTTGGCTGCAAAGGAAAAGATGGTTTCTCGGCGATATGATAGAAACGCTCAAAGCAAGTAAGATGAAATTCTTTCTTTACACTTTTCTTGTTTTCATCTTTGACCTTTGGATAATTGCATTCGTGCGCTTTCCATTTTCGTTCGTCGGCATTATGTTTTTATCCGTGATAATTACCCTTATGATGATTATTGTTTTTAACATGAAAAAATTTGATGTAAGAAATCCTTTTTTTGTCTGGATAGGTGCACTTTCATCTTACTTTATAGACCTTTTAGCTTTGAACGTTGGCATCTTTTCCGCTATTTTTCTGGTCGATAAAAATGTAAGATGGTACAAAACACCCCGAAGGGGCCAACAAAATAACACATGATTTTTAAAGTACTTTAACAATTGAACTTAAATTTAAAGCCTACAAAATGTGATAAAATAAAATTGTGGATTTGAAAAATTTTAGAGTGATGTGGATGTGTGATGAAAGAGATGAAAGAGGCTTTTACGTTCATTGAACTTTTAATTGTGCTGGCGATAATTGCCATTTTGATATCCATACTTGTACCAATAGGTGTAAGAGCCATAAATGAGGCTAAGACCTTAACAGTTGCTAACAACCTATCGCAGATATCCGTGGCCGTGATGAGTGAGTTCTATCTCAATCATAATATAGTCAAGAAGATAAATGATTTATCTGCCTACTTTGGTGACCAATCTGGTCTTTTGGACAAATACGCACTTAACGTTACACAACAATCAACGCTCATAATCGTTAACATATGGTACACGGGCGGAGATGTTGTTGCCTCTGTCGCAAAAAAGTACATGGCTTCGATAGTTTCCACGGGTGATAACGTACCGATGGTCAGAACAATATTGGCCAAATACTGGTAAATTAAAAATTTACAAACAATCATTTTTATCCTGTTTTCTCGTAAGTTCGTTTCACGCTTAATTGTTTTTTTCTTTTTACCATCAAAAGTGGTAAAATTTGTTGTACATTGGTAATTATACTAAACCAACTTTAAATTCCGAATCTTAGTGGAGAGCAGGAAAACAGTGACGCGTAATGCGTGACAAGTGATCAGTAAAGGCAGAAAAGAGATTAGGCATTAGAGATTAGACATTAGAGATTAGGGAATAGAGATTAGACATTAGTGAAAGGTAAGGCGGAGGACATGTTGCCCGTGAGGAAGCCTTCGCAGCGTAGCGAG
>JAVRKN010000016.1:12633-16477 GCA_031962405.1 Athalassotoga sp.
GCCTTCGCAGCGTAGCGAGGACAACTGCTGAAGCCGCAAGAGATTGATGAATGAAGATTCGACTTTTAAAGTTGAGTCAGTGTAAATTTGATGACGAAATCGGTGATCATGAATTTAGACAACATGTTTTTTTATTTCATATTCTTTGCTTTGCTGATTCTTTCAATCGTTATCCTCTCGGTTGCGGTTGCCGGTGCTTTCAGAAGATCAAGATCCCTTAAAAAGATTCGAGATTGGTTCGATAAAATATCTGGCAACGGCGACGGAAGTGAGTTTGAAGACTTTCTCGAGGTTTTTTTCTCAAGAAGTGGATGGAAGGTTGAAAGGCCGACTAATTCAACCAACACACCAGATTTTGGTGTAGATCTTATACTCGACGGTAAGATAGCCGTACAGGCTAAAAATTACGTTAAAGATGTTTCGAATGATGCCATTCAAGAAGTGTTTTCTGGAAAAGAATACTGGAAAAACAACGGATTTCCTCGCTTAAAATATGCGGTTGTCGTTTCAACATCTTCCTTCACGAAAGCTGCCATAAAGCAGGCAAAAGCAACGGGAGTAATTTTAAAAGATGGGAATGATATAAAAGAGGCTTTAAACAAAGGACTATCAAAAGGGTGGATCTTTAGAACAAAGGAGGATTTATGAGAACTTTTGCAATTTTCTTGGTGATCGTGGGATTATTCCTTTTTTTATCCATAATAGGGCTTTTCAACATTAACTTTCGTTTTGTCGTTGAAATAATCTTCGCCATTTTCTTTGCCGTAGAGGGAATAAGAGAAATAACAAAAAGAAATCTCATAGGTATAGGAGGGCTTATCTTCTCTGCTTTTCTCTTTTCAAGTATTTTTGAACTATTTGGTTATAGATTTTCTCTCAATCAAACATTTGTAGCGCTCGTTGCCTCCTATCTTATAGGGATTGGAATACACATATTGTTTAGAAAAACTATAGCTCCTCGTTTTTGGGAAAAATGGTGAATGGGAGGTGTTCAAAGTGAAAAGGTACTTTTTGATTCTCACGCTTTTGCTCATTCTTACTTCAACTCTCGCAGTTGCGCTTTCTGCTTATCCATCACTTTCCGAAGGCAAAACCGCGGCAGATTTCGGTGCAAAGACGGTACTTATAATTCACTATCATAGATACGATGGAAACTACGCGGGCTGGAATTTGTGGGTATGGCCTTACAGACCAGAAAGTTTACCTGGCGCAGCATACCAATTTACCGGGGAAGACAGTTATGGCCCTTACGCCATAATAAAATTCGATCAAAAGTACACGCAACTTGGTTTCATAGTGAGATTGAATGATTGGCAAGCAAAGGATGTTTCTGAAGACAGGCACGTCGTCATACCTTCATCTGGCGTGGCCGAAATTTGGGTTGTGGAGGGACAATATGAGTGGTACACAAATCCCAACGATGTTGATATATCACCGAGAGCCATGGGCGCATTTTTAAATTCCCTAAACAAAATAGATCTCTACCTTACAAATCCAATAGAGACAAAAGATTGGAAGGGTAAGGTCTCTTTTACGGTTAACGGTAAAGATTGGCCAATTTCCGATGTTGAGCCTGCAATAGCAGGATCTCTTTCTAAAACATCTTACATCGAGATAACGCTGAAAGAGCCTCTCTCAACTTACGATGTTGCGAAGCCAATGGTAGTTGAAATAAATGGATTCCAACCCGCCACAGTCTACGCCTACAAGGCATTAAATAATCCTGAATTTTATTATGATGGTCAACTTGGCCCCATTTACTCGCCAACTGAAACGACCTTTAAAGTTTGGTCTCCAGTTTCTGAATGGGCAAAGGTTCTGCTTTACAAGACTGCCGACGCAACGATTCCATACGCTACATATGAAATGTCAAGAGACGCAAAAGGCGTTTGGAGTGCAGAGGTGAAAGGCAATCTTAACGGTGTATATTATCTTTACGAATTTTACTCTTACGGTCAAGTAAGAATAACCCCAGATATAAATTGTTACGCTGCGGATATGTACAACACAAAATCCATGGTCGTGGACTTGAACGATACAAATCCTCCAGATTGGTCAAAAGACAAATCTCCAACTCTTGCTCATAGAGTTGATGCAGTTATATACGAAGTAGATGTCAGAGATTTTTCCATCGATCCCAATTCGGGCGTTCCTGCAGATTATCGTGGCAAATACCTTGCCTTTACCGCAACGGGAACGAATTACAATGGGATTCCAACCGGCATAGATCACCTTAAATGGCTTGGTATAACAGATGTTCAAATAATGCCAATACAAGATTTTTGGAATGAACCATTCGATCAATACAATTGGGGGTACATAACCTATCTATTTAACGTGCCAGAACCTCAGTATTCAACAGACCCCCAAAACCCTGCCAGTACGATAGAACAGGTAAAAGAGATGATTCAATCACTTCACGAGAATGGCATAGGGGTTATCATGGATGTCGTTTACAATCACACGTCAGGAGTAGGGAAAGATTCTCCATTCGATCAAACGGTGCCTTATTACTATTACAGGATAAATGAAAAAGGATCGTATCTTAACCAGTCTGGAGTGGGAAATACGATTGCAACTGAAAATACGATGGTAAGAAAGTACATACTCGATTCTTTAAAGTATTGGGTCAAAGAATACCACGTCAACGGTTTCAGATTTGATCTGCTTGGCCTTTTCGACAAAGAAACTGTCAAGGAAATAGTGGACCAGTTGCATGCAATTGATCCGCAAATTCTACTCTATGGCGAGCCATGGGGCGGTTGGGGAGTAACGCCTCTCTTCGGAAAGGGCGATCAAAAGGGCATGAAGATAGCCGTTTTCAACGATGATCTGAGAGATGCGATAATTGGAAGTGTCTTCGACATCACCGCAAAGGGTTTTGTGGAAGGGGCAAACAAAGACATCCTTGTGGAACGAGGCGTCGTGGGGGAAATAAATTACTCACAACTCATATCCGGATTCACGCAAGAGCCAGGTGAAACGATAAATTATGTAACATGCCACGATAATTACACTTTATGGGACAAAATAAGCGGGGCGGCAACTGATTGGACAATTCAACAAAAAGAATCGGCTGACAAACTTGCAAACGGCATAATATTAACTGCTCAAGGTATACCCTTCATTGCCGGCGGAGAGGAATTTGCCCGCACGAAAGGCGGAAATGGAAACAGTTATAACGCTGGAGACGAGGTAAATGAATTTGACTGGTCAAGGCTTGAAACTTTTAAATCTCTTGATGATTATTACCAAGGCCTAATAGAGTTGAGAAAATACCATCCGGCATTTAGAATGTACACGGCCGATCAGATAAAATCTTCCATCACCTTCTTTCCACTTCAGTACAAGCAAGTAACACCATATCTAAGAATGCCACTTGCTTTCGTCGCTTACGAGATTCACGGAAGCCCAAATGGAGATAAGTGGAAAAATATAATTGTGATATACAATGGAGAAAATTCGGAAGTTAAATTCACACTTCCAGAAGGCCAATGGGACCTTGTAGTTGATCAAGATCACGCCGGCATTGACACGATAAAGACGCTTTCTGGAGAGATAGAAGTTCCGCCAGTTTCCATGTACATTTTGCACCAATGATGAAGATAATAATAATTTTTAAAGAATTTTTTGCAAACATGACATACAGGTATGTTATACTTCTAATAGTTAACGTCACCGTCTGAGTGCTTCCTCCTCACCACCGCCCAAAAGAACGGGCGGTTTTTTTATATCGTAAAAAATCAACGGCAAATCCATATCGGACAAACTTTGAAAGCGTATGACATATAGCACATGGCATATAGCGTATGGCGAATAGCGAAGACAGTGACGCGTGATCAGA
>JAVRKN010000017.1:0-15767 GCA_031962405.1 Athalassotoga sp.
TGCCACTTTAGTCGGACAAAACAAACAAAGGCTCTTTACGCGAGCCTTTGTTTTATACAAAAAATAAGGAGGCAACTACAGGGTTCCAAAACGAAGGGGGATGGTAACAATTCGTAATTTAGACGCAGAATATGATGATTTTGTTCGAATGAGGATGATTCAGTGTATAATTCTAATGAAAACTTCGAAGAAAAAGGTGAAAAAGGATGATAGCCGTTATAACAGATCATGGCGCGGATGAATTGTTCATGGGGGTTTTAAAGGGAAATTTTTCTGCCCTTGTTCCAAAGGAAGAGATAATAGAGGTAACGCATCCAATAGAATTTGGTGATGTTTACACGGCCTCGTGCATAGCCGAACGTCTTGCATGTCATCTTCCAAAATCGACGATCTTCCTTATAATAGTTGATGGTCAGAACGAAAGTGCGCGAAGGCCGATAAGTTTAAGGACGAAGGATGATCGCGTGTTCATAGGATTTGACAATGGCACCTTTACCCTACCGATCGAAAGGTTCGGTATCAAGCAAATAAGGGAACTCAACGTTCCAAAAACGAAATTCTCTTTGTCTTTTACGAGATCGGTGCTTGATATACTCATACCTGTAACGGTTGACCTTTCAAAGGGTAAAACTTTCGAGAGCATAGGAAGTGTTTACATGACCTTTTACGATTTAAAACACGAAAAAGCGATCGTTGATGATAAAAGGATAGATGGCGAGGTTTCTTTCATAAATGATCTTGGGGATCTTTCGACAAACATTCCATTCGAATATCTCGAAAAAATAGGGGTTCACCAAGAGGACAAACTCATGATAAATGGAAAGCAATCAAGTATCATGCTCGACAGAAGAGCAGGACGAAAAAATGAACTAATAGTCTGCGAAGGACTTGGTGGATATCTTGAAATTACATCAAGATATTCAAAGGCCTCTGAAATACTCAAACTTTCTCCGAGATCTAAATTGGTTCTGGAGGTTTAAATATTGAAGATTTTACCATTTTCAAGAAGTGAAAGTTCAACGTCTTACAGCACCGTCATACTCATATTTTTCATGTCAATTTTGGGCTTTGTCGAATTCTTCATGTACATACTCTTCTATCCACCACCTCTTCAATATTGGTTGATAATGATTTCCATCGATCTTGTCATTTATTTCGCATCGTCCATCTTTCTCTTTCAGTTTCTGAGTGAGCCACTCATCCAGTTGCTTAATCGCGTTAAGCATACTTCCATAACGCTCAATCCAATGGAAAATAAGGGATTAAGAGGCGAATTCGGTGAAATTTTAAATGACGTTGATAGGCTTGCAGAGACCCTTAAAAGAGAAAGAGAGGGCTTGCTTGAAACTTACAGCGAGTACAGGAATATAGTCGAATCACTTGAAGAGGGTATTCTTACCATCGATAAAAACAACAAGATAGCAACTATGAACAGAGGGATTGAGAATATATTCTCGACGACCAGAGGAGAGTGGAGAGGAAGAGAATTCGAAGATTTCTTGCGATTCTACGGTATCATACTTGATGAAACGAAAAACGTTGTTAGAGTCAAGAAACTTGATAAGAGGCTTATTTTCCATGAAATACCGATAGAAAGTGCTTCAAATCCAGTGACGCTTTACATCTTTGGGGATATAACGACACTTTCCAACCTTGAAAAGGCTCTTGGTCGAGCCGAACAACTTGCACTTTTGGGTAAAATGACTGCATCTATAGCCCACGAGATAAAGACGCCAGTTGCTTCAATGAAATTGTCTGTTCAACTTTTGAAGAAACAACTCGGTCAGATACCGCCAGAATCAGCAGAAACTCTTGAAATTCTCGACAGAGAAATAAGGCATCTTGAAGAAAGATCTATGCAATTTTTAACTTTTTCAAAGATATCCTTTGATTTAAAACCTCTAAATGTAATCGATGTACTTGAAGAGTCAATCAAACTTGCAAGGATAAGGGCAAGAGAAAGAGGCATAACGATAGATTTTGTGACGCCATTTAGGCAAATCATGATAGACGGAGATGAGAATGCGCTGAATTCAGCTTTTTTAAACGTGCTTGTGAATGGAATGGATGCCTCGAGCGAGAATGGAAAGATAGAGGTAAGAGTAGATCAAATAAAGAATTACGTTTCAATTACCTTTACGGATCATGGAAATGGAATACCACCAGATCAGATAGACTATATTTTTGAACCGTTTTTCACGCTTAAAACCAACGGTACCGGTTTAGGCATGAGCATCGTGAAAAGAGTTATAAATTCGCACGGTGGAAAAGTTGAAATAAAAAGTCAAGAAGGCGTAGGGACAATTGTTTTCATAAAATTGCCACTCTTGAGGTGATTAGATGGGTAGAATACTTGTTGTCGAGGATGACCTCAGTCTTAACAGGTTAATTTCAAGATCTCTTGATATCGAAGGTCATTCCGTTAAAAGCGTCAAAACAAAGGCAGAAACGATCAAAGAATTGGAAAATTCATCTTATGATCTTGTGTTGCTTGATCTTATGCTTCCAGATGGAAATGGCATGGACATAATAGAAAGGGCTGTAAAAGAGTCGGCAGTTATAGTCATAAGTGCCCATGCAGATGTTACAGTTGCCGTTAAGGCAGTTCAACTCGGAGCCTTTAATTTCGTTCCAAAGCCATTTGAACTTGAAAACCTTATAATCGAAGTCAATCGAGCGATAGAGAGCAGATCGCTAAAACTTGAAAATATCTCTCTTAAATTACCCACAAAGATAATTGGGGAAAGTGAACCCATGAGAAAATTGAGAGACATAATAGGGGTAGTGGCGTCAAGAGATGTGCCTGTTTTGATAACCGGTGAATCTGGGACGGGGAAAGAACTTGTGGCAAGATCGATATGGGAACTCAGTTCAAGGGCAAAAAACGATTTTGTTGCCGTCAACTGCGGTGCCATTCCATCTGAACTTTTCGAATCTGAACTTTTTGGATACGAACGTGGCGCATTTACAGGCGCAAACTCTTCTAAACCTGGAAAATTCGAATTGGCCGACAACGGTGTTGTGTTTTTAGACGAGATAGGAGAACTTCCAAAAAATGTACAGGTAAAACTTTTAAGAGTCCTTGAAAATTCAACTTTTGAAAGGCTGGGAGGCGTCAATCCAATTCACGTGAATGTGCGCGTGATATCCGCAACAAACAGATCTCTTGAGGAAGAGGTGAAGGCGGGAAATTTCAGAGATGATCTTTATTACAGGATAAACGTTGTTAAGATAGAGGTTCCACCACTCCGCGATAGAGTAGATGATATTCCTGTGTTGATAGATTACTTTTCTAAGTTGTACTCGAAGCAAATGCAAACGGAGTACAAAAAATTCTCGTCAAAAGCAATTGAATTCCTTAAATCTTATCCCTTCCCAGGAAATGTCAGAGAGTTGCAAAATATAGTAAGATCGGCGCTCATATTTGCCAAGGGAAGTGAAGTTGAAGTCGATGATCTCTCTTTGCACATAAAGGATGTTGAAAAAAACTACGTGAGATTACAGATAGGAGAAAGCCTTGAGTCTGCAGAAAGAAAGTTCATAGAGGCAACTTTGGAATATTTCAACGGTAACAAGACACAAGCGGCCAAAGCCCTTAACATAGGGCTAAGCACCTTACACAACAAGATAAATCAATGGAAGGAGAACAAAAGTGGAGAAGATCAAAGTTCTTGACAAAGGATACGTTGAACTTGTTGATTTTTTAGGCGGAGACAAGGCAGTTGCGATGGCGGCAAGGATATCTTACATGTCAAAATCTAATTCGATCGAAGAGGACAAACGTCTCATAGAATTGCTTACGAAATTAGGGCATGAATCTCCATTTGAGCATATCGTTTTCACATTTCACATCAAAGCGCCAATCTTTGTGGCCCGCCAGTGGATGCGCCACAGAATCGCGAGTATAAACGAAAGATCTGGAAGGTTTACGGAATTTGAAGAGGAATTTTACGTGCCAACGGATGAAAGATCGGCAAATTCGTCCAAGATCATGGAAGAATCGATGAAAAAATCCTTTGAAACTTACAATCTTCTGATTTCAAACGGCGTAAAGAAAGAAGTTGCGAGGATGGTTCTTCCATTGAGCCTTTACACCGAATGGTACTGGACGATAAACGCACGAAGTCTTATGAATTTTTTAAATCAAAGGGCAGATTCTCACGCACAGTACGAAATCCAAAGGTATGCCATTGCCGTGGCCAAGTGTTTTCAAAATTCATGTCCCATAACGTATTCAGCCTTTCTAAAAAACATGTACAAGGGTAATCTATTGGAGGTCCAAATTGAAACCGAGCGTGGATGAAATTTTGGAAATTTTAAAAATAAAAGAAAAGCCGCCCTTTCCAGAGTATTTTCGCTGTGCAATAATCCACAGTTCTTACGCCAACGAAAATGGAACGGATTCTTACGAGAGACTCGAATTCCTTGGCGATGCGCTGGTTGGTCTTGTCGTGGCACACAAGACCTTTGAACTTTTCAAAAACATAAGAGAAGGGGAAATGGCAAAGATAAAAGCCGTTGTTGGGAGTGAAAAGGTGCTTGCCGACATAAGCAAGAAGATAGGTCTTGCAAATATTGTGCTTGTCGGTAAGAGTTTGAGTTCTGCTTCTCGAGATGAACTTGATTCCATTTACGCTGATACCTTTGAATCAACGATGGCAGCCATTTTTTTGAATTTCGGCTTTGAAATGGCTGAAAATATCATATCGGATTTGTTGACCGAGAAAATAGTAGATGTGGCCCAGAAGAAACTCTTTTTCGATTATAAAACCGCGCTTCAAGAGTATACACAGAACAAATTTTCAACTCTTCCAGAATACATCTTAGTTGAAGAAATTGGACCTGCTCACAAGAAAAATTACGTCTTTGAAGTTAGAATCAACGGAGAATGCTACGGTCATGGTAGGGGTAAATCCAAAAAGGAAGCCGAGCAATTGGCTGCCAAAATGGCTTATGAGAGGCTGATCGTGAATTGAAGATAATTCCAATCTTTTTCCCAAATGCCGGATGCAAACATAGGTGCGTTTTTTGCAACGAATGGATGGCAACGATGCGAGAGTCCCCGATTTACGTTAGGGATGAAGTGATGAAAGCATACGCCTTTTACCGTGGAGATAAAAATTCAGAAATTGGCCTCTATGGCGGCACATTTACGGCCATCAAAAATTGGAAGGAGATTTTGAAAGAGGTTTATGCCGTTGTGCAAGAGGTTGGCATGAAAGGTATAAGGATATCCACAAGGCCAGACGAGATCGACGATGTTGACTTTTTGGCAGACAACGGCGTGGTACTCGTTGAGATAGGCGCTCAATCCATGGTTCAAAAAGTGCTTGATGCATCCGAGAGGGAACACAGCGTGGATGACGTAAGACTGGCAGTCGAAAGGATCAAAGAGAAAAAAATTAAGGTATGCGTGCATCTCATGACAGGTCTTCCGCTCGACTCAAAAAGAGACGACATCTTTTCCGCATTTGAAGTTGCCAAATTAAATCCGGATGCCGTTAGAATTCATCCAACGCTTGTCCTAAAGGGAACAAAACTCGAAAAGATGTATTTGAATGGTACCTATCATCCTCAAACTCTCGAAGAGGCCATTGATGTGGTTTCCGATATGATCTCGATTTTTAAAAATGATAAAATACAGTTAGAAAGAATTGGGATGTACCAGGATGCGGAAACGATCAAAAATGTCATTTCGGGCCCTTATCATCCGGCTTTCGGAGAACTCGCAATTTCTGCGCTTTACAAAAAATTCTTGAAATCAACTGGGGCCACAAAGGTTTATGCTCCCGAGAATTTGAGATCTCAGATAGTTGGAAGGAATCGAATAAAAGATGTGAAATTTGAAATTTCAGATGATATTTCAGCCGTCACCGGAAGCGGAACAATTCACTTTGATGAGTGGCTTTCAGAATACGTTTCTCATCTTAAGGAGTTGATCGGGTGAAACTCGTAAGGTTAGAGATAGAAGGATTTAAATCTTTTGGGTCTCACGTTAATTTTGAAATAAAAGATGGAATAGTTTCAATAGTTGGCCCAAATGGCTCTGGAAAGTCGAACATAGTCGATGCCGTGAGATGGCTTTTTGGAGAAAGGGCAAATTCAAAGTTGAGAATGTCTGATTCCTCAGACGTGCTTTATTTCGGATCGAATTCGATGAAAAAAGCAGACAAAGCCTCCGTTAAAGCCGTCTTTTACAACGACGGGAAGGAAATATCCGTTGAAAGATTTTATCAGGCCGATGGAAAAGGTAATTACCTTTTGAATGGTGCCGTGTCACGCTTAAAAGACATAGAGGAGTTATTTTTTGGAACTGGGACTGGAAGAGATTTCTACTCAATAGTGGGCCAAGGAGAGATATCAAACCTTGTTAATTCTTCTCCGATGCAGATAAAGGCGCTTATCGAAGAAGCAGCCGGCGTTTTAATATACAAAGAAAGAAAAAATGAAGCCCTTTCTAAACTCAAAGAAGTCAACGAAAACCTTGAAAAGCTCAAAACGGTTATGGATGAAGTGGATCGCACAATGAAATCTCTCAATTTAAAATCGAAAAGGGCAAAAAAATACAAAGAGTATGAATCAATAATAACTGACAAAAAGCGATTGTATTTCGGTCACCTTTTAAGTGTCGGAATGAAACAAATTGAAAGTATAAAGTCAAAGATCGATGAGCGTACAAAAAAAGTCGAAGAACTTCAAAGAATGCTTTTCAACCTTGAGATAGAAACATCAAGACTCAAGGAATTTTCCGCAAGTGCTCAAGAAGACATAAAAAAATTTGAAACAGAAATGGAGACTTACAGACAAAGGGAAAAAACACTTTCAGATCTTAAAGATTCGATCTCCTCTAAACTTTCAAGCATGAGATCTGCTTACGTTGAACTTGGAACAAAAAAAGACGGTATGAAAAATGAAATTGAAAGAAGCAACGTAAGGCTTGAGGAGTTGAGAAGACTTATCTCAAGTCTTAAGTCCGAAGAAGAAAAAATTTCTTCTAATCTAAAAGAAATTGGAGAAAGATACAATGCCATGGTCGAAGAGGTTAGCAAAGAGCAAAAACGGCGCGCTTCGATCGAAAGCAGGATATCTGAACTTACAAAGGAAAGAAATTTCAAAGAAGTCGAAAGATCAAAAATTTCTGAGAGTTCAAAAGATTTAGATCAACGTCTCGATATACTCAACGCTCAAATACGTGAGAAAACAGACAATGCGTCAAAAATTTCTGAAAATCTTGATAAATTTACAAACGAAGAGTCAAAATTCCTTGCAAGCGTCGAAAGCAAAAATAAAAAACTTCAAGAGATAGATCTGGAAAGGAAGCGCCTTGAAGAAGATGTAAAGCACCTAAAAGATAAAAAAGACAACTTGTCGTCAAAACTTGTTGAGTTGAAATCGAAACATGAGGTCTTGCTTAAAAACATAGAAAGTTATGCCGGTTACTCCAACGCAACGAGGGTCATCATGACGTCTGGAATAAAGGGTGTCATCGATGTTGTTGCAAACATGATAGATGTGCCGTCTGATGTTGAGATCGCCGTCTCCGTCTTACTCGGTGGGAGAATGCAAAACATAGTGGTAAAAGATTCGGACGTCGCAAAATCTTGCGTTGACTTTTTAAAGCAAAATGATGCTGGGCGCACAACTTTTATCCCTCTCGATATGGTCGATCTCAAAGAGCCTGCCATTCAATCTTCGGTGATCGCTTTTAAAGGCGTAGTGGGATATGCTTTCAAAATAGTCAAGGCTATAAAAGGATACGAATCGCTTGTCAACTTCCTCTTTGGGACGGATCTCATAGTTAAAACTCTTGATGATGCCATAGCGGTAAAAAGGTACTTCAATTTCAAATCGAGGATAGTAAGCCTCGATGGTCAGCTCATTTCACCCGTAGGCACAATAACCGGCGGAAGTATGGACAGATCCGAAAGGACTGATTTGATCTCTCAAAGAAGAGTATTGAAAGAGGTTGAAAATGAGATCATAAATGTATCAAACGAGATAAAGAAGACTGAAAACGCTTTGTCAGAGTCTCGAGATCGAATGGAAGAGATCATTCGTGAGAGGAGAGAAATAGAAAGTGCTCTTCTCAAAGAAAATATATCTCTCAACAATTCTCGAGGAAACAAAAACGCATTGCTTTCCAAACTTGCCGAACTACAAAAAGAGGTCAACAATCTTGAGAAGATGAGGAATGACTACACCGCAAGACTTGAGAAAAATGAAAAGACGATCTCTGAATTAGAAGAAAGCATAAGAAAGATAGACGCTGAACTTTCAGAACTTGAACTTGTAAAGAGAAATGATTCGACTGAAGACATAAGAAGACGACAGGAAATGGAAAAATTGCAGGAAAGCATGATAGACCTTAAAATGCAATTGAACTCCGTAAGAGAGCGTTTCAACGGATATTCCGGAGAAAAAACAAGATTATCTGCCAGAGTAGAAGAACTTTCTTCGCAAATCTCTTCGATAGAAGATGAACTTAAACGCATCATGTTTGAAATAAACGAATCTCAAGAGAGGTTGAAAAATTCCGAGAAAGAACTTGAATCGGTTAGAATGGACGCTGAGAAGCTTTTCGAAAGATCGAAAGACACAAGGGGCGATAGAGAAGAATTGCTCAAAAAAATGGAAGAGATGGATAAAATTTCAGCCCAAAAAAGGGATGAGATCTCATCAATCAGGGAAGAATTACACGCTTTAGACGTTGAAAGAATTTCCGTTGAATCTTCCATACAAAATACATTATCAGAACTTCAAAAGGTGCAAGGCGGCGTTGAGGATGCAAAAGAAATGGATGAACAGACCTTTGAGAGTATTGGTAAAGAAATAGAAGATTACGAAAGAAAGATGAAATTCTTAGGGCCTGTGGATCTCTCTTCAATCGAGGAATACAATGAAACGGAAAAGCGTTTCAACGATCTTAAAGTTCAAAAAGATGATCTTGAAAATTCCTACAATTCACTTCAGGAGATCATAAAAAAGACAGACGAAGAAGCGAGGATAAGACTTACTTCGACCATTGGTAAGGTAAATGAAAATTTTGGTCGCATGATCTCCGTACTTTTTTCTGAAGGCACTGGCATGTTGTCCTTCACGGAAGGGATGGATATACTCGATGCGCCAGTCGAGATAAGCGTTAAAATACCTGGGAAAAAGATGCAGAAACTTTACACCATGTCTGGAGGGGAAAAATCCCTTGTTGGGATCGCCTTCATCTTCTCCCTTTTGATGATAAATCCGAGTCCCTTTTACATACTCGACGAGGTTGACGCAGCCCTTGATGATTTCAGTACTCAAAGATTCATAGACTTACTTGAAGAATACGCGAAAAAAGCAACCTTTATAGTCATAACTCATAACAAATTCATAATGGAAAAAGCCAACATGCTTTACGGTATAACGATGATCGATGGTACATCGACGATAATACCCGTCGAACTTTCGGAATTCTCTCCGGCAAAGGTGGATGAATGAAATGTACGAGCGCAAATTCATAAGAAACATATCGATAATAGCCCACATAGATCACGGAAAATCCACGTTGGCAGACAGAATATTGGAAATGACTCACGCCGTTGATCTGAGAAAGATGAGAGATCAATATCTCGATAACATGGAAATAGAAAGGGAAAGAGGCATAACGATAAAAGCACAGCCGGTTAAAATAATGTACGACTCCGACGACGGCAACCGTTACGAGATAAACCTCATAGATACTCCAGGCCATGTGGATTTCACCTATGAGGTTTCGAGAAGTTTGGCGGCGTGCGAAGGTGTCATATTGCTTGTGGATGCAACTCAAGGCGTTGAGGCACAAACGATAGCCAACGCATACCTTGCGATAGACAACAACCTTGAGATAGTGACGGCCATAAACAAAATAGACATGCCAAACGCAAACATAGAAGAAACGCAAAAAGAACTTTACGACACGCTTGGAATAAAACCTGAAGAGACCTTTCTTGTGAGTGCCAAGACTGGTCAGGGCGTTCATGATTTGATCGAAGCGGTTGTAAAAAGGGTGCCACCGCCATCTGGAGACGAAAATGCGAAGTTGCGTGCGCTCATCTTTGGTGCCAATTACGACGCTTACAAGGGAGCGGTTGCGCACGTTAAAATCTTCGACGGCAAACTCTCAAAAAATGACGTCATACGCATGATGTCTTCGGGTCAATCTCACGAAGTTTCAGAAATAGGCATATTTGTGCCCGAAATGATCCCAACTGATTCGCTTTCTGCTGGCGAAGTTGGATACGTGGCCGCAAACATGAAAGAAGTTTCTCAAGCAAGGTTGGGTGACACCATAACTTTGAACTCCGATCCCGCTCAAAAGCCGCTTTCGGGATATAAAGAGATGAAACCGGTTGTTTACGCGGGCATATATCCTTCGGACCCTCAAGATTACGAAAATCTGAGAAAGGCCATAGAGAGGTACAAATTAAATGATGCCGCATTCACCTTTGAACCTGACAATTCACCGGCGTTGGGTTTTGGATTTAGATGTGGATTTTTGGGCTTACTTCACATGGAGATAGTTATCGAACGCCTTGAAGATGAATACGATCTTGATATTATAGCAACGGCTCCCAACGTCATATACGAAGTGGTGATGCTTGACGGATCGACGAAGAGAATAACGGATCCGTCAAAGATTCCCCCAGAAGGCACTTATCTTGAGATAAGAGAACCATACGTGGATCTGACGATAATCACACCGATCAACTCGATGGGAGACCTTGTAAATTTCATTCAGAATGAAAAAAGAGGAGAATTCGTTTCCACCGAAAACGCGGGGAAAAACAGGGTTGCACTGCATTTTAAAATGCCGATGGGAGAGATGATCTTCGATTTCTTCGATAAGATAAAGGCGATAAGCCATGGATATGCCTCGATGGATTACGAAATAGAAGAATACAGGAAATCGGATCTTGTGGTAATAGGAATACTCGTTAACAAGGAAAGGGTTGAAGCGTTGGACATGGTTGTTCATGCCTCAAAAGCCTTTAGCGTTGCCAAATCACTCGTTGAGAGCATAGCGGAAAGTATCCCGCGCCATCAGTTTGAGATCCCCATTCAAGCGACTGCACATGGTAGAATAATTGCAAGGGCAACGGTTAATCCATTTAGAAAAGACGTGCTTGCGAAATGTTACGGAGGAGATGTGACAAGAAAGATGAAGTTGTTAAAAAAGCAAAAAGAGGGAAAGAAGAGAATGAAAATGCTTGGAAATGTTGAGATACCCAAGGAGACCTTTTTGTCTATACTCAGCATAGGAAAGGAGAATAAAAATTGAAATTTTCGATAGAACTCAAAATTTTGATAAGTGTCATTCTTGTAGGAGTTGTCATGTGGCTTATCTTTTCTTTGGGAGATACGCCCGACAAAGTCATAAACAACGTTTTCCTTTCAAATGGAAAAGCAAACATAGAAGATGTTGATCCCATTTACACAAATGCCATGATCAACGCTAACACTTATGGCCTTGTGAACAAACGAATACCCGTTTCGGAAATACCTCAACTTTTCTTCTCAACGTACATAGATCAAAAGGTTCAAAGTTTAAAAATAATCAAACAAGAAAGTGTAGATGCCACAGAAATAGCCAAGATCTTTTCGAATTATACCTTTATAAATTCATCGACTCTCAACGCGATGAAAAACTTGGGGATCGAATCTACAAATGCGACCGCCCTCAACTCGAATTTTCAAAATTACAACATCGCTTCCATTCAATCCATGCTTCAGGCAAGGGAAAAGATTCCACAGTTTGCTGCCTTTAATTACACGATCGAAGCACAACTTTCATCTGGGGCAAGAAATACTTTTCACGTGATCGTCATGAGGGCGATTTCTTCGGCGACTGGAGAGCCTTACAAACATCTAAGATGGGTGGTGAGTTACATATATTAAAGATAGAAGAGATGATTGAAATTCAAAGATCTCTTGTGAAAAAAATAAAATTGTCACCACTTGATCATCCTCCTGAAAAAATAGCGGGTTTTGATCTCTCTTTTCCATCAAAAAATACCGCCATAGCCGTTTGCGTTGTGATGACCTATCCCCAACTTGAAACTCTTGAGATTAAATGGGCAAAGGCTGATATAGACACTCCTTACATCCCAACTTTCCTCGCGTTTAGGGAAGGACCGGCAATAGAAAAGGTCTATTCTATGATCGATGAGGATCCAGATTTACTTTTCTTTGACGGTCAGGGCATAGCACATCCAAGAGGATTGGGAATAGCCTCTTACATGTCTGTTAAACTTCAAAAGCCATCTATTGGAGTTGCCAAATCCCATCTTTTTGGCCAGTACAAAGCGCCATCCTTAGAAAAAGGCGCTTTTGAATATCTCTACGACAATTCGCGCGTTATAGGCGCCGTTTTGAGAACGAAATCAAAGGTAAAGCCACTTTTTGTGTCGCCTGGCAACTTTGTGAGCGTTCAGGATGCCATAGATTACACGTTCAAAACCTGCAAAGGATACAGACTACCAGAACCAACGAGATTGGCCGATTTTTATTCGAAGCGTCTAAGAAAAGAGGTGAGCCTATGAGCAAAGAGGACTGGGAAAGAGAGAAAAAGGTTTTAAAGGGATCTGCAAGTCAAATCTTCACGGTTTCGGCAATATGGGGCGAAATAGTGATATGGCTATTCATCTTTTTACTTGTCTATTCCGAATTCATACTTGGCGAATCCTTTTCAAAAAATCTGTTTAAAATTATAGTAGTCGCTGGCATAATCGCACTTTTAATTTGGCTTGGCGTGTTTTTGATCCTAAGATCGAGAAGATACATCAGAAAGAGGGAGATGGAAGATGACAGAAACGACAGACTTGACGAGTAAAAAAAGGCTGGGCGTTATCGCGATTGTGGTAAAAGACAGAAATGAATCCTACATGGCGGTAAATGACATTCTGCATCTTTACGGAAAGATAGTAGTTGGAAGAATGGGGATTCCCTACAAGGACAGAAATTTGTCGATCATGGCCATAATTGTTGACGGAACAACGGATGAAATTGGAGCCATGACGGGAAAACTTGGCAGGTTAAAGAGCGTGACAGTTAAAAGCATGTTGACTGACGCAAATAATCCAGGAGGTGAATTGAATTGAGAAGAATTGTTTTATTCCTCTTGATTTTAACCATTTCGATCACCGCACTGGCCGACGTCGTGAATTTCATAAATCCACTTGGCCCCACGACAATACCAATCGCACCGATCATGAAAGGAGTTATCACGGGAAACGCGACGATAAACGTAAAACTATGGCAGAGCAGCGACGAAGCAATAGCGATGATAGCCGCAAAACAGGCTGACTTTGCCGTCTTGCCAGTTACACTTGGTGCGATTCTCTACTCGAAGGGCATAAAGATATCTTTGCTTGGTGTCTATGAGTGGAAGGTTTTTTATCTGGTCGTTTCAAAAGACGCAACCTTTACAGGATGGAAAAGCCTTATCGGAAAGTCCATCTACACCCCAGAGGGTCGAGGGCAAACCGTTGATGTACTCATGAGGTACATGATGACTAAGGATGGTGTGATACCCGACAAAGATGTAAAAATATACTATTTGCAGCCCCAAGAAATCGTTGCGCTTTTCAGATCAGGTAAGATCGATTACGCCGCGCTTCCCGAACCATTCGTTACGATGGCGATTTCTGGAGGGTACGGTAAAATAGCGCTCGATTTTCAAAAAGCATGGGGAGCGGAGATGAATCTTCCGGACAGGATACCAATAGCCGGACTTTTTGTGATGGATGACTTTGCAAGGGCCCATCCTCAAACTGTCTTAGACGTCGAACAAACCTTTGAAAGATCGATAGACTGGATGAATCAAAACATCGATAGTGCGCTTGAACTTTCAAAATCATACCTTGCCATACCAATACCCATTTTGAAAGAGTCAATGCAAAGGACGGCGTTTTATTACGTGCCAATTTCGAAGTGTAAGGATGAAGTCGAGACTTTCCTTTCAAAGTTGAATGAACTCTACCCGCAAGGCATGCCGTCAGTTCCTGGAGAGGGCTTTTACGGATATTGAAAATACTTCTTGGCATTCTCATTTTTTTGATCGCCTGGCAGGTTTTTTCAGTTGTTCTTAACGTACCTTTGATCTTACCATCTCCTTATTTGACCTTCGAGTCCCTTTCTCACCTGATGATTCAGTCAGATACTTATCAGGCGATCCTTAGCACAGTTTGGAAAAGCCTTTTGGTGCTTTTGGCCGTCATAGCAGTTGGCATCCCAATAGGCTTTGTAATGGGCATAAATGAAAGCATATACGAAATTTTCAGACCAGCAGTTACTGTCATTCAGGCAGTACCCGTTATATCTTGGCTTGCCCTTGTCGTATTCGTTTGGGGAATAGGATGGAAAGGGCCCGTGGTGATAAGTTTTTTATCTCTTTTGCCGATCTCAATCTTTACAACCGCAACGGGTGTAAGAAGCACTGACAAAAATCTCATAGAAATGGCAAAACTTTACAAAGTGCCTAAGGCAAAAGTTGTAAGGGTCATATATTTCGGTTCTCTTGTGCCATTCATATTCTCGACGGTTGAGGTAATAATAGGAGACGTGTGGAAAGTCGTTGTTGTCGCTGAATACCTGTGCGGATCGAGCGGAATAGGAGTTTTAATTTCATGGGCAAGACAGTACGTTGATGTCCCGAGAATTTATGCACTCACGATCATAACCGTTGCGCTTGGAATAACGGCTGAAAGAGTTACAAAAATTGCTTTTCGGAAAATACTCAGCAAATGGCAGATATCATCTTAAGAGTTGAAAATCTAAAAAAAGATTTCGATGCCTTGCCAGTCATAGACGGGTGGAATCTTGAATTGACAAAAGGCGAAGGCATAGCAATAGTGGGACCTTCAGGATGCGGAAAAACGACATTTTTGAAGATAATCGCCGATCTTGACGGAAATTTTTCTGGCAAGATCGAGAAAAATTTCAAAATGATTGGCTTTGTCTTTCAGGAGCCAAGGCTTATTCCATGGATAAGCGTGATGGAAAATTTGACCTTTGTTTTGCCCGATAAAGAGAAGATATTGAACTTTCTTAACGCGATGCGCCTTGGGGGATTTGAAAATTACCTTCCGTCTCAACTCAGCGGTGGAATGAAGCAGAGGGTAAATTTGGTCAGAGCACTTATCGTAGATCCAGAAATTCTCATTCTCGATGAGCCATTTGCATCATTGGACATGCCTGTTAAATTTGAGATAATAGAAGATATAAATGCGCTCAGAAAACAAAAAAGATTTGCGATCATCATGATCACGCACGATACAAAAGAAGCCATATCAATGGTTGACCGTGTTTTGATACTTTCAAAACGTCCGTCAAAGATCGTCGAAGAGGTGAAAATAGAACTTGAAGATGAAGAAAGGGACATATCAAACACGGCATTTATAAAAACCGAAAGTACTCTTATGAAAAGGATATTTTACAACATGCGCTGACGGTACGAGGCATATAGCCAACAGCGCACAGCATATAGCCTATGGCATATGGCGTATAGCATATGGCAAATACAGGGATTAGACATTAGAGATTAGGGAATAGAGATTAGGGATTAGTGGACGGTTTGGCGGAGGGCAGGATGCCCGCGAGATGGCCTCCGCAGCGAAGCGAGGACCAGACATCGAGGGGGTACCTGCCGAAGCCCATTACAAAATGGCATATGGCGCATAGCATATAGCAAATAGAATAAGGCGGAGGACATGATGCCCGTGAGGAAGCCTCCGCAACGAAGTGAGGACCAG
>JAVRKN010000018.1:0-15638 GCA_031962405.1 Athalassotoga sp.
CCATAACCCTTGAGCATAGAACTTTATGAAATAATTATGAAACAATTCCTTTATTTGCCATGATACCCCAATTGGGTATAAAATACAATCGTGATGTATCTTTAACGCGATATAAAGCACAAGAAAATTTGATCAAAAACATGTTACATAAATCGCAAATAAAAGGGGGAATTAATCTTGTCTCACGTAGATTTAATCGTGCTTTCGTTTGTTGTCGTTATGACGCTTGGTTTTATAACTTTTTTCCTCAGCAAAAGAATAAAGATTTCCTCTATTCCAATCTTGATCGTGCTTGGCATCATTTTTGGCCCTGTGCTTGGTTTCATAGATCGTGGAAATGCGACGACGCTTTTTAATTACGTTAGGGTCATGGGGCTTGTCATAATTCTTTTTGCGGAAGGTCATAACCTTAAATGGCCTTTACTCAAAAAGCATATGGCAACTATAGGCATTCTCGATACAATAGGATTGTTCATCACGGCAATAGTGGCTGGCATCTTCTTTTCCATTTTCTTTCATCTTCCATTTTTGGCAGGATTTTTGTTTGGAGCCATAATTTCTGCGACCGACCCCGCAACCTTAATACCGCTTTTCAAGCAAAACAAGGTCAACGAAGACATAAGAACTGTCATAGTCACAGAATCGATCTTCAACGATCCTTTGGGAATAGTGCTGACAGTGCTTGCCGTGGCTCTCGCGGTTCCTCAGGCATCAAGTGCTCAATTCATAGAGGCAATAGCAAAGTACACAACGCTTTATCCGGCTGCCGTCATATTTTTTCTCTATGAAATTGGGGTGTCAGTTGTCATAGGGGTAATTTTGGGAATCGTCGGATACTGGATCGCAAAAAAAATCAAGATCGATACATTTCCAGAAATATATGCGCTTGCACTTGCTTTTGGTGGTTTTCTAATAGGTGAATGGGCACAGGCGTCTGGTTATCTTGTTGCAACGACCATAGGCATAATTTGGGGAAATCACGAATTGTTTTTCAAAAATGAAAATTCAAAAGAGTTTGGTAATATGGTCGAATCCGAATTGCATTTCAACGAGATCCTTTCAGATTTTGCAACAGTCTTCATCTTCACGCTCATAGGCGCAACTGTAGATCTCAACGTTTTTGGATCTTCTTTGTTAATTGGTACAATAATTGCCTTGATCGTTGTTTTCGTCGCAAGACCTATTGCCGGTCTTACGGTATTGCCGCTTAAAAAATGGAGTGCAAAGGAGTATTTGTTTATCTCACTTGAAGGGCCAAGAGGAGTTGTCCCATCGGCACTTGCCAGTTTGCCTCTTAGCCTTGGAGTAATGTACAAAAACCCAGTTTTGATCCAATGGGGAGAAGTTATACTGGCAGCCACAGTTATAACGGTCTTGGAATCCGTCATAATAGAAACTTTGTGGGTTAGACCTTTGAGTAGAAAACTTTTGAAGGGTTCAATAGAAAAGGAGGGAGTTTAATGCTTAAGAGTGTTGAAGAGGTTCTTGAAACTGCAAAGAGAATCGAAGAGAGTTCTTACGCTTTTTACACAAAGGCTCAAGAGGTTGTAACGCTTCCTTACTTGAAAAAAGAACTACAATATCTGGCCGAGCAAGAAATCGATCACAGAAAAAAGATCGAAGCGATGATGGCCGAAGGTGCCTCAAAAATTGCAAAGGAGTTGAAGATCGAGAGAATTCAGGACATGAAACTTGGTGATTATTTAATGCCGTCTCATTTCGATCCAAACTCTACAATCCAAGACATTTTAATAGCGGCAATAAAAAGGGAAGATCTAACGCACCAATTTTATCAAAATCTCCTTAAGGGTGCCACAGATGAAGATTTAAGAAAGGTTTTGGAATATCTGTCGATAGAAGAGTTAAAACATAAGAACAAAGTACAATTTCTCTACGATGACATAGTTTACAAGGAGAATTGATCATGGAAAAGGCAGAGGCCTCTTCGATCAATCGTTACTTTTACGCGGTTTTGCTTTATTTCTTTTTGTGGATAGTGCTAACCTATCCTTTCTCGATTCAGGAATGGGAAGCGGGGAGTGCCATAGCTTTGATTGCATCTTTGCTCTCTTACAAGCAATTAAGTGTCTCTGGCTTGAAAAATTTCAAGCGCATAGGCATTTTGCTTTTTTGGTATCTTCCGGTTTTCATACGCGAATTGATAAAGGCAAATCTTCATGTGGCAGGTATCGTTTTAAACCCAAAGATGCCCATAAAACCAGGTTTTGTGAAGATAAAAACTAACCTTCAATCTCCAGTTGCACGCGTCTGGCTTGCAAATTCCATAACTTTAACGCCAGGCACGCTTTCCGTCGATATAGATGGACAGTATCTTTACATTCATTGGATAACAGTTGGCTCAACCGATTTAGATCATGCATCAGAAGAGATTGCTGGAAGTTTTGAAAAGATTTTAGAGGTGATGTTCAGATGAGGATCGAGATACCTCAATTCATATGGATAGCGTGGTTTGTGATAGTATCTGCCGCGACAGCACTTGCAACGATAAGGGCGATAATTGGGCCAACGAATTCAGACAGGGCCGTTGGTCTTGACACATGGACGACGATAACGACTGGCTTTTGGGTTATACTCGCCCTTTATTTTTTTCAATACATTCTCTTAAGCGTTTCTATGGTGTACGCCATTCTTTCGTTTCTGGGAGTTTTGGCGATAGCAAGGTACCTCGAAAGGGGGCTTTGATATGCTTGATCTGATTTTAGGATGGGCAGGAGTTGTTTTGGTCTTTGTAGGCGTGTTCTTTCTTTTTTTGGGTGCACTTGGAGTTTTTCGGCTTCCAGATCTCTTTAACAGACTGCAGGCAGGCACAAAAGCCACAACTCTTGGAGTGGTTTCGACGACTATAGGCGTTGGTCTTATAGCAAAGGGGTGGCTTATTTTTTCGCTTGCACTTGCTATCTTTTTGCTCATGACAAATCCCATCTCAAGTCACGCTCTCGGCCGCGCATCTTACAGGGCTGGCGTTAAACCATACAAAGGCACGAATCCAGATCTTTACGCTGAAAAGATAAAAAAAGAAAGTGATCAAAAATGATAACGCTCTTTTCGACTTTGCTTGTCATATTGATAATTGCCGGAGGCTTTGTCGCCGTCTTTTCAAAAAAACTGCTTTCTTCGGTTATCTCGATGGGACTCGTGAGTTTGGGAGTTTCTGGCCTTTTTTTCTTTTTGCAGGCCCCAGACGTTGCCATAACTGAAGCGGCCATAGGCGCTGGGCTTTCAACGGCCATATTCATCATAGCAATGAAAAAGATACAAAAAGGGGAGACAAGCGATGATGAATGACGTCACTATTGTGAAGAAAATCTTTGCGATTTTTGTCGTTGGCATTTTGATGATAGGATTTTTTATGGCATTCACACAAATGCCTAAAGCAAATGCGGTTAACGTAAATGACACTGTATCGAGATTTTACGTGATGAAAGACGTAGATCAGGCAACTCAGATGCTTGACAAAGGTACTTATTTCAACAAGA
The DNA here is from genome assembly GCA_031962405.1 of Athalassotoga sp. Classification (GTDB taxonomy): domain Bacteria; phylum Thermotogota; class Thermotogae; order Mesoaciditogales; family Mesoaciditogaceae; genus Athalassotoga. Next base: position 3,498 of record JAVRKN010000018.1, read on the forward strand.
ATATGGTTCCATTGAGAAATGATGTGCCATACACGCCCATAACCTTTGGGAAAAGTGCGAATTTGGAGGATGGTGCTGCCAACGTTGTTACGTCCATAGTCGTCGATTACAGGGGATTTGACACCTTAGGTGAAGTCACGGTGCTCTTTTTGGCCGCCAGTGGCGTGATGCTTGTACTTCACGGCGAAAAAAGGAAGGTGCAAAAAAAGAAGACACCTCCATCTGAGATCATGTACGTCGGAACAAGAATTGCTTTTGCGGTCATCTTTCTTTTTGGAATCTACGTTTTTATACACGGACACCTGACACCAGGAGGAGGCTTCCCAGGCGGTGCGATAATAGCCTCTGGCATATTGGGGCTATTCCTTGGAAAGCAGGGATATTCACCAAATAAAGCAGGCCTGACAGTGTTTGAATCTTTGTCTGGGATGGCTTACGTGATAATAGGCATAATTGGCCTTGTGGCAGAGCATTCTTTTCTTGCCAATTTCTTGCCGACAGGCACGATTGGAGATCTTTTCAGTGCCGGCTTTATAGCGTTGATATACATAGCCATAGGAATGAAGGTTGGATCTGAATTGTCGGCCGTCACAAATGCGATGATAACCGATACGGAGGAGGATTGAGATGATAGACTTTCTCCAAAACTGGATATATTTGATAGGATCAATGGCTCTGGTTGGAATAGGACTTTACATCGTGCTTACAAACACCCATATCTTCAGAATAATAGTTGGACTCAACATAATAGACAGCGGAACGAATCTTTTCATAGTGACGATCGCATGGCATCCCAAATCCGTCATGCCCATATACACGGCAACAAACAATCTTGTCGTAAATGGTCATGTCATATCGGCCGATCCTCTGCCACAATCCCTGGTGTTAACCGCAATAGTCATAGGCCTGGGAACGACGGCACTTGCACTTGCCATAGCCGTAAAGATCTACCAGAAATACGGCACTCTTGATGTGAGAAAGATCAAGGAGGAAGACAGATGAAAACTTACAATCTTGCCGCTTTACTCGTCGGCGTTCCTTTGATTATGGCCTTTTCAATTCCGCTCTTTGGATTCATCTCAAAACAACTTGCGAAATGGATAACGGTTTTGACGCTTGGATTTGAATTCTTTTTTGGCCTTTACATATTTTTATGGCACATTTATCCATTTAACGTCATAATGGGAAACTGGATTCCTCCATTCGGTGAGAATCTTTACATAGGACCGTTTGCCACCGTTTTGATAATCCTCATATCTTTCGTGGGCTTGATGATAAGCATATACAGCCTCTGGTCCGCAAATTACGGCGATATTTCCCATTTTACCTTGCTTTTCTTGATGTTCGTGGGTGGATCCATAGGCTTGGTATCTACAGGAGACATCTTCAACATCTTCATCTTCATGGAAATAACTAGCATTTCGTCTTTTGCGCTTGCAGCCTATGGCCCAGAAAGAAGGGCTTTGGGCGGGGCTTTCAAATATCTTGTGATAAGTTCAATAGGATCGACCTTCTATCTTTTCGGAGTGATTTTGATCTACACGCAACTTGGAACGCTAAACATCGCGGAGATCGCGGCAAGAATTTCTCAGACGACTTCTGGCCTTCTTACCTTTGCTGGGATCTTGCTTGTTGCGGGACTTGCCGTTGAGGCAGAACTTTTTCCTTTTAACGGATGGGTCCCCGATACTTACACAGGCGCGATCAATCCGGTCTCGGCCACTTTAAGCGGCATTGGATCCGTTGGCGGCGTTTACGTCTTGATAAGGATCATCATGACCGTTTTTGGGAAAGATGGAACTTTTGTATCAACGTACGGAAATCTTGATCTCATGACACTGATCGCCATTCTTGGCACGGCAACGGTTGTGATTGGAGAATTAGCAGCGCTCGTTCAAAAGAATATTAAAAAGATGCTTGCCTATTCTTCAATGGCACAGATGGGTCTGGTCGCTGTGGCTTTCTCGATAGGATCAAAATTGGGAGCATACGCTGGCGTATTCCAACTTGTGAACCATTCGATAGCCAAAGCGATGTTGTTTTTGATAGTTGGTGTCGCAATTTCTTTCGGGATTGGAGAAAAGATAGAAGATGTAAAAGGCCTTTGGTACAAGAGCCCATTTTTGACCGTAACCTTCACGATAGGCGCATTAAGTTTGCTCGGCCTTCCGCTGTTTGGAGGATTTTGGTCAAAATTCGCCCTTGTGGATGCTTCGATTCAACGTGGCGGATGGTATGATTTCGTAATTGCGATAGTACTTTTTGCTTCCGTTGTTGAGGCTTTTTATTACCTCAAAATAGTCGGTTACATGTTCGCCTCAAAACCAACTTCAACGGCTAAGATAAAGACCCCAATCTCTCCTGCAGTGCCTATCGTTGCGCTTTCGATTTTGATAATTGCCATAGGCGTATTTCCGCAGATAGTTGGCGGCATATCCTGGAACGCAGCGTACGAATTGACCAACAAAATGGGTGGATACGTGCTAAACGTCATACCAACCATAATTGGTCATTGAGAGGTGATAAAATGAGTCCGCTTGTTGCACTTTTGATAGTTCCAATAACAGGTAGCGCTGTTGCTGCCATAATTCAGAAATACAGAATTGCCGAAAGATTAGTAGCGTTCCTTACCTTTTCGATAACCTTTTTGTTTCTCTTGGCGATAAAAAACGGTGATCTCTTCACATGGAACCTTGGATTCCTTGGTAAAAATTTTGAAATGGGTCTTCAGATAACACCCTTATCGCTTTTTATGCTTTACATCACCATCGCTTTTGGAATGGTCTTAACCTTTTACAATCTTTCAGAAAAATCCAAGATGAAAAGTTTTTTGCTTTTGCTAACTATGGCTGCAAGCAACTGGATCTTCATGTCAAACGATCTGATAAGTTTCTTCTTTGCATGGGAACTGATGAGTTGGACTTCTATCTTGATGATATTCGGGGGAAGGCGTGAAGAGGAAGCAAGGCATGGGGCGTTGTACTACGCGATGATGAGTATAGGTGGATCCTATTCCATGCTGATTGGCATCTTTTTGCTTTACAACCTCACGGGAACATTTTCAATTCAATCAAACATCTCTTACCTTATGTCTCTTTTGGCCACAAATCCATGGTGGGTATTGGGGATTGTATCACTTTTCTTTGCGGCTTTCATGGTGAAGTCTGGAATCTTTCCATTTCACACATGGGTGCCTTACACCTACGGAGAAGCACCGGATGGATTTGTACCTTACCTTTCTTCCGTGATGAGCAAGTACGGAGTTTATGGATTTTTGATCTTCTTACCTTTGACGCTTGGAGCCCATGTACCCTCTGTTTTGGGTCTGGCATGGCCAAATTACGTGCTTTTGTGGTTTGGATCCGTTACGGCCGTCGTTGGTAGCGTTTTGGCCTTCATGCAGGACGATGTAAAAAAACTTTTTGCCTATTCTTCTTTTGGCAATTTGGGTTTCGTCCTTGCAGCAATAGCCCTCTTTACCCCGATAGGTTTGACGGCAGGCTTATTTCATGCCTTCAATCACTTGCTTTTTAACGGTGCGATCTTCATAACCGTCATAGCGGTGATTTCAAAGGTTGGAACGACCCGAATGAGCGAGATGGGAGGGCTTTGGCAAAAGATGCCGCTTACATTTTTGACCTTTTTCGTTGGTATAGCCGCGGCTGCCGGTATACCTCCCTTTGCAGGCTTTGGATCGAAATGGATGATCTTCCAGGCCATGATAAGTCATGGACTCATCTTTGCAACTGTTTTGCTTTTCTTTGCCTCCATAGCCTCTTTCCTCTATTTGATGCGTGCCTTTCATGCGATCTTTCTTGGTCAACTTTCGCACAGATACGATAACGTCAAAGAGGTTTCTTCAATAGGGAAGATCACGGAAGGATTTTTGCTTGCTGCACTTGTCTTCTTTGGAATCTTCCCAGGATTTGTTTTGGATCCAATAAATTCGATAGTGAGTTCCTTTGGCCTTAAGCCACTTCCGACGTCCGGATACGAATACATAAATGGATTCTTCTCGTCCATAAACATGGTCTCAATTTTTGTGGTCGTGATAATTGCCTTTATCTTCGGCTTTCTCCTTTTTGCCGTTGTGGCAAAGCACAAGAAGGTATCTCAAGACGACAATTACACGGCAGGCCAAATTCCCGAAGATTGGAATTTGACGCCCGAGATGTACCAGTTCAGTTACGATTTCTACGAACCCATGGATAAAGAGATAGCGCCATTTTTAAAGGTAAAAATAGATGGCTTCTTTAAAGGCTTTGGTCAATCCGTCGATTACATTGGAAGGGCCATCAAAGAGATCTTCACGGGAAACGTTCAAATGTACACGTATCTTACAATAGGTGGACTCATCGTCTTCATCATAGCGGGGTGGGTTGTATGGTAATCGAATTTTTGATAAAACTCGTACAAGGAATTGGAATTGGTGCGCTTGCACTTGCAACTGGATTGCTTTTTGGAGGAATAGCAAGAAAGATAATGGCACGCATTCAAAGAAGATATGGCCCTCCATTCACTCAGAATTTCATCGATCTTTTCAAATTGTTCTCTAAGAGTTCTGTAAGCCATGGTTGGGCATTTGATCTTGGGCTCGTGGCAGGCTTTGCGCCAATGCTTGCGGCGTTGATGTTTTTACCGATAGGATCATTTACGCTTTTGCCGTCTGACTCAAGTCTGATAATGATAATCTACCTTATGATGATGGCATACCTCGGCATGGCGATGGGTGTTTTGGCCTCTGGAAACCCCAATTCAGCGATAGGCATGTCGAGGGCTTTGATGTTGATGGCGGGATACGAGGTACCATTCGCGGCCGTTATCTTTTCGGTCTATCTTTTTTCGAAGACTGGTTATTTAACTCAAATAGTTGCCATGCAATCTGGCGGATTCATGAATTGGAATATGGTAAAGATGCCGCTTGGCTTTTTGGCAGTTGAGATAGCACTTCAAGGCATGCTCGGAGAAAAGCCCTTCGATCAGGCCATAGCACCCGCAGAAATTGCATCAGGTCCAATGGTCGAATTGGGAGGAAAATACCTTGGATTTGGCATGATCCAACATTCCGTTGGTCTCTTTTTGGAAACGGGCATAGTCGTCGATCTCTTTCTCGGCGGTGCACCAAATTTTTGGATTTTCATCGCAAAACAATTCGTTTTGTATTTCATAGTTGTGCTTGTGGATGCGATACTGCCGAGATTGAGGATCCATGAAGCAACGTCATTTTTTTGGAAATTGCCGTTGTTTTTGGGAATTCTCCAGGCTTTAATAGTGATAATTCAGGGAGGCGTTATCAATGTCTGAATGGAATGAAATAGTTGACTATTTTAGAGGCCGATCCATGTGGATGCTTCACTATTGCACAGGCTGTGGTGCAATAGAGTTGCCCCCGACGATGACCTCTCGATGGGACATGGAAAGATTTGGAATAACTCCCATGGCCACGCCACGTCAGGCCGATATATTGCTTATAACCGGATATCTTGCGATAAAAACTTTAAAAAGAGTCGTCTACACCTACGAGCAAATGCAAGCACCGAAATGGGTATTGGGATTCGGGTCTTGCACGATAAATGGTGGAATTTACTGGGATTCATACAACGTTATAGAAAGACTTGATAAGTACATTCCAGTTGATATATACATAGCCGGCTGCATGCCAAGGCCAGAAGCCATATTGGATGCTTTCGTCAAACTCAAAGAAATGGTTCAAAAGGGTGAGGCTAAAGGATACGAAAAGTATGTCAAGAATTACGAATGGTACAAGGCAAATCAAGACAGAGTTTTGAAGAGAACTGAACCTGTGTTAAAAAGGATAGAGAAGGTGACAAAAATTGGATGACATACTGAATGAGATAAAGGCGATGGATTTGAAAGCATCATGGCTTGGCGATTGGGAATTTGAAGTTTTGACTCCCAAAGATAGGCTTGCATCGACGCTTTCATATCTTAAATTAAAGGGATTCAAGGCTTTCATGGGTCTGTCCTGCGTTGATTGGATAGAGGATGGAACTTTTGAACTTGTCTACATAATTCAATCTTACGATTTGGCGCTTGAGGCCATCGTTAAAACAAAAATACCACGCCAAAAGCCCGTTATCGAATCGATGAGATCTTTGTGGGGTTTGTGCGAGGTGTATGAAAGGGAGATGCACGAATTTTTTGGAATAGAGTTCGTTGGGAATCCAAACCTTAAGCCATTCTTTTTGGAAAATTGGCTCGATACACCGCCTTTGAGGAAAGATTTTGACACGCTTGCCTTTTCGGAAGAACTCTTTGAATTCAAGGAGGATGAAACTCATGGAATTAAACCCCCTAAAAGAATCGAATGACGAGTACAAATATTATGAACTTTTCATAGGACCAAATCACCCTGGCATAGAAGGTAACTTCTCTTACGTTTTGAAGATGAAGGGTCACAGCGTTGTCGAGGTGACACCTGATCCAGGTTTGCTCCATAGAGGATTTGAAAAGTTGATGGAAAGAAGGTTGTGGACTCAAAACCTTGCTTTGATACCGAGAATATGCGTGCCCGAACCAGATGTCAACGAAGTTGCTTACTGCATGGGTATCGAGCACATGATGAAGATAGAAGTTCCAAAGCGAGCTCAGTACATACGTGTTATAGTTTTGGAACTTGCGAGAATAGCCTCTTTTCTCTTCGGAATGAGTGGCCTTGGAGGGACAACGGGTCATTACACCTCAGTGCAGTGGCTTGTGGGAGACAGGGATTACATTCTCGATCTTTTTGAATGGTTAACGGGCGGAAGAGTTTACCACATCTATCAATATCCGGGCGGAGTAAAAAACGATCTGCCAGTTGGATGGCTTGACAAACTTTCCGAATACCTTGACTATCTCGAAAAAAGACTTCCAGAGTACGATAAATTCATCTTCCAAAATCCAATAATTCAGAAAAGAACTGTGGGTCTTGGATATATTTCGGCAGAAGATGCGATAGAAAATGGCCTTACAGGCCCAAATCTGAGAGCTTCAGGCGTCATGTACGACATAAGAAAAGCCCAGCCGTATTTGGTTTACAACGAACTTGATTTTGAAATTCCAAAAACTGGAGATGGAGATGCCTTTTCGAGGGTCTTACAAAGAAGGCTTGAGTTGGCCGAATCGATAAAGATACTTCGCCAATGCGTAAAACAAATTCCAGATGGACCTCACAAAACAAAGGTGCCAAATCCTTTTCAATTCAGAGTTCCAAAGGGATCGTTCTACTCGAAGGTTGAAAGTTCAAGGGGAGAATTTGGTTATTACATAGTCTCGGATGGAGATGTTAAACCATACAGGGTTTACGTCAGAGGTCCATCATATTCAATAGGGCTTCATTACGCAACAAAAGCGCTTGTGGGCATGAGAATCGAAGATGTACCCGTTTGGATCCACACAACTGATATGTGTCCGCCAGATTTTGACAGGTAGGTGAGAGAGATGAGCAGTAAGGACATCGAAAAGAAAAATGGATTCGCTCCGATTGTTGGCCTTAAATATCTTTTCAAAAAGCCACATACCGTGAGATATCCAAAAGAAGATTTAGAAGTCTTTCCAATCTCTGGGAATTCTCCGAATTATCGCGGATTTCACACAAATGACCTTGAAAAATGCATAGGATGCGGAAATTGCGCGAGGGTCTGTCCAACGGACGCGGTCACGATGGTGGAAATGACAGATGTCAAAGTTGCAAATAAATTTGCAAAAACTTTAAGGCCAGTCTTTGACTACGGAAGATGTTGCTTTTGCGCACAATGCGTTGACGTCTGCCCAACGGGATCTTTGCAGATGTCAAGAGACTACATATACACTTTTCATCCAACGCTTTCTACGCCCGTCGAAGAAGAGCCAGAAATCGTTTCGAAAAATTTCATATGGAGGGCAGATAAAAGTAGATCTGAAAATCCGGGGTATGTAAGAAATGAACTAAACAAATTTGACAAAGTCATAGACTTCGAAAGAACAGAGCCTAAAAAAGATGAGGCTGCAAAAAGAAAGATCTCCTTTTCAAAATACATTCAGATATATTCAAAGGAAGAAGCATCAAAAGAAGCATCGAGATGCCTTGGGTGCGGTGCTTGCGTTGAAGCATGCCCGAATGAACTTCATATCCCAGAATACATAAGCGCGATATCAAAGGGAAGCCCAGAAGAATCTTTAAGTTGGATATACAAAAGAAACCCGTTACCGCTCATATGCGGTGAGGTTTGCACCCATCAATGCGAAGAGGCCTGCGTTGTCGGTATCCAAGGCGATCCACTTGCCATAAGGTGGCTTAAAGCCTTTTCTTCTTCCAACGTCGACGATTACTTAAAAGTGAGCGGTGTTAAATTGCCAAAATCGAATGGGAGAAAACTTGCTGCGATAGGAGGAGGGCCGGCGTCTTTGTCATTCGGATATTATGCAAGACTGTTGGGATACGAAGTTACGATATACGAAGCAGAAGATAAACTCGGTGGTGCCATGATGTGGGGAATCCCAGTTTACAGATTGCCAAAGGATGAGATGATGAAAGACATAAATGCCATACTCTCAACGGGAATAAACGTGCGTTTAAAGACAAAAGTGGGCCAAGACGTTAAATTTGAAGATCTAATGAAATCCTATGATGCCGTTTTTATTGGAGTTGGAAACTCAAAGCCTATGACTCTAAGAATAAAAGGAGAAGATCTTAAGGGCGTCATGCAGGGATTAACCTTCATGCACATGGTAAACGAAGGTTCTTTGAAAGATCTTAAAGGTAAAAAAGTTGTGGTTGTCGGTGGTGGAAATGTGGCAATGGACGTTGCGAGATCTTCTGTTAGATTGGGAGCCGAGGTTACAATCGTCTACAGGAGAAGAATAGAAGACATGCCAGCCGATCCGGAGGAAATCGAAGAAGCCCAAGAAGAGGGTGTTAAAATAGTTGAGATGGGCGTGCCAGTTGAGATAAGGGGAAAAGAAGTTGCAAAAGAATTTGAATACGCCGTCGCATCGCTCGTTCCAGATCCAAGCGGCGGAAGGCCTAAACCAGTTGTTGATGACAAATCACCACACGTGAGTGTTGCGGTTGATTACGTAATCGCTGCCATTGGACAAACTCCAAACATAGATTTTATTCCAGCAGAAATACAGCAAAAAATAGGGTTTGATGGCAAATCAATCCCGGTAGATGAATATGGTCGAACAAAGATCAAAAATCTCTTTGCCGGAGGAGATGCATCAAACTCAAGGCAGGATATAATAAGTGCCATATCATCTGGAATGCGATGTGCAAAAGGCGTAGACCTTTATTTGGCAAAGGAGGAAAAGCATGTTTGAAATAACGTCAAAAAAAAGGATAGCGACCAAAGAATACGAATTTTGGGTCAAGGCACCGCAAGTTGCAAATCATGCGAAACCCGGGCAGTTCGTCATCGTAAGGACCTCTCCGGTTGGAGAAAGGATCCCGCTCACGATAGCGGATTTCGATGCAGTCAAAGGAGAGATAAGACTTATCTTTCAGGCCGTTGGAAAGACAACTTACGAGATGGCCACGATGAAAGTTGGAGACTCATTGCAAGACGTCGCTGGGCCTTTGGGACATCCGAGTGAGATAAAGAAATATGGAACTGTGCTTATGATAGGCGGTGGTGTTGGTATAGCGGCAATTTTACCAATCTTGAAAGCATTAAAAGAAGCGGGCAACAAAGTCATAACCATTTTGGGAGGGAGATCGGCAGACCTTGTTATACTGAAAGACGAATGTGAGAAATTCTCGGACGAATTGATCGTCACAACGGATGATGGATCGATGGGCATGAAGGGAGTTGTGACGGATGGGATGAAAGCGCTTCACAAAAGAGGTGAAAAAATAGATCAAGCGTGGTCAATTGGTCCTACCGTGATGATGAAATTTTCCGCTTACACCGCAAAGGATCTTGGCATACCAATCTTCGTTTCTCTAAATCCAATAATGGTTGATGGTACAGGTATGTGCGGCGCATGCAGGGTAACCATAGGAAAGAACATAAGATTTGCCTGCGTCGATGGTCCAGAATTCGATGGATACGAAGTGAATTGGGATGAAGTCATGAACAGGCTTCGCCAATACAAAGATCAAGAAAAAATCTCTTTGGAAAATTACATTGCGAAAGTTGGTGATCTCTCGTGGCTGTGATAAAAATTCCAAATAACAAGACGCCCATAAAAGAACAAGAACCAAAAGAAAGGGTGCGCAATTTCAAAGAAGTTGTGCTCGGCTATACCCTTGATGAGGCTGTTGCGGAGGCAAACAGGTGTTTGCAGTGCGTCAATCAACCATGCGTTGCCGGATGCCCCGTCAACATAGACATACCAGGCTTCATTTTGGCTTTGAGAAACAAAGATTTGCCAAAATCGGCTGAAATTTTGAAAAGTTACAACAATCTTCCGGCCGTTTGTGGAAGAGTGTGCCCGCAGGAGAGCCAATGCGAGGGAAGATGCACCGTTGGTAAGATGAAGGATCATGAGCCAGTTGCCATAGGAAAGTTAGAAAGATTTGTGGCAGACTGGGAAGCGTCGCAAGGAAGTATTAAAGTGCCAGAAATTCCACATCAAAAAGTTGGGAAAGTGGCCATAATAGGCGCAGGACCAGCGGGCCTCACGGCTGCCGCAGATCTGGCAAAGATGGGATACGAAGTTAAGATCTTCGAAGCCTTACACGCTGCCGGTGGAGTTTTGATGTATGGCATACCTGAGTTTCGTCTTCCAAAATCGATAGTTGAAAGAGAAGTTAACTTTATAAAATCACTCGGAGTTGAAATAGACACAGATTCAATAGTTGGAAGAAGCATAAGCATTTCTGAACTCAAGAAAGAGTTCGATGCGATCTTCATAGGCACTGGCGCTGGAACGCCAAGTTTTATGAATATACCAGGCACGAACTTAAATGGCGTCTATTCGGCCAGCGAATTTTTGACGAGGATAAATTTGATGCATGCTTACGAATTCCCAAAGGCAGACACACCAGTCAAACTCGGTAAACATGTCGTCGTCGTCGGTGCCGGCAACGTCGCCATGGATGCATCGAGATCATCCCTTAGGCTTGGGGCGGAGAGCGTTAAGATCGTGTACAGAAGAAGTGAAGCGGAAATGCCAGCAAGAATAGAAGAATATCATCATGCCATAGAGGAAGGCATAGAATTTCACTGGCTTACAAATCCAATAGAATACCTCGGAGACGATAAAGGAAATTTGGTGGCAGTGAAATGTATAAAGATGGAATTGGGTGAACCAGACGCCTCTGGAAGGAGAAGGCCAGTTCCAATTCAAAACAGCGAATTTACAATAGAGGCAGACATGGTCATCGAGGCGATAGGTCAAACTTCGAACAAAGTGCTTTTGAGCGCCTTTCCAGAATTACAATTGACACCACATGGCTACATCCAAGCAGATCCGGAAACAGGACAAACCTCAGTTGAAGGAGTTTTTGCCGGAGGTGACATAGTTACGGGGGCCGCAACGGTCATCCTTGCAATGGGCGCAGGAAAAAAGTCCGCCATCGCAATAGACAAATACGTAAAAGCAAAACGTGCCGTCAAATAATTCAACACATAGGGATTAGAGATTAGACATTAGGGATTAGAGATTAGGGATTAGTGGTTAGTGGGAGGTAGGCGAAGGGCAGGATGACCACGAGATGTCCTCCGCAGCGCCAGCGAGGACCAGACATCGAGGGGGCACCCGCCGGAGCCCATTACAAAATGGCATATGGCGTATAGCATATAGCAAATAGAATAAGGCGTAGGACATGTTGCCCGTGAGGAAGCCTCCGCAACGAAGTGAGGACCAGCTTCCGAATGGGCACATGTCGGAGCCGAAGCACATAGAGATTAGGGATTAGACATTAGAGATTAGTGGGCGGTAAGTTGGCGCATGGCAGGATGCCCTCGAGATGACCTCCGCAGCAAAGCGAGGACCAGACATCGAGGGGGCACCCGCCGAAGCCCATTAAAACAGCACATGGCGTATAGCCAATAGCATATGGGATAAGGCGGAGGACATGATGCCCCTGAGGAAGCCTCCGCAACGAAGTGAGGACCAGCTTCCGAATGGGCACATGTCGGAGCCCGTCAAAAACAGCGCATGGCGTATAGCGTATGGCAAATACAGTGACGCGTAACGCGTGATCAGTAAAAA
>JAVRKN010000019.1:0-15069 GCA_031962405.1 Athalassotoga sp.
TTCATATATAGGAGTATATCACTTAAATGACGCAAAGTCAATACCTCGAGTTGCCTCATAAAAAATGGCATATGGCAAATGGCGAGTTGACATTTCAATTTTTTTGTGGTATATTTTTGACAAGGTGGTAAAATGGTTAATTTACCTTTACAAGTAATTTCTGAAAATAACAATTGGTGGTGGTACCGCACCCGATGCTGAGGGTGAAGGTACTCTTTTGCCATAAAGTACAGCATCGGGGATCTTTAAAATAAAGATCCCCGATTTTTTATTTCACAAAGATTGGAGGGACCGTGATGATTAAAGAAGCCATTTCGAAAATCATTTTGAGGAAAGACCTTGATCATTATGAGGCAAAACAAAGTATGGACGAGATAATGAGTGGAAACTCAAAACCATCGCAGATAGGTGCTTTTCTAATCGCGCTCAGGATGAAGGGCGAAACCGTTGATGAAATAACTGGTTTTGCAGAATCCATGAGAGAAAAGGCAAATAGGTTAAACATCGATCCTCAATATGCCATAGACACGTGTGGCACCGGCGGAGACGGTGGCAAAACCTTTAACATCTCGACGGCCGTTGCCATAATAGCAGCCGCGGGCGGCGTCAAAGTCGCAAAGCATGGAAACAGAGCATCATCGAGCAAAAGCGGCAGTGCGGATGTCCTGAAAGAGTTGGGCGTTGAGATCGAGATGGATCCACAGATGGTAAAGGCTGAAATAGAACAAGTGGGCTTTGGATTTCTATTTGCCCAGAAATACCATACCGCGATGAAATACGTTGCAGATGTTAGAAGAGAACTTGGAACGAGAACGATCTTTAACGTACTTGGCCCCATCACAAATCCAGCGTTTGTAAAGGGCCAATTGCTTGGCGTCTACGATAAAGCCCTTGTTCACCCAATCGCACAGGTGCTTCTGAATCTCGGGTGTGAAAGAGCGATGGTTGTACACGGAGAAGATGGATTAGATGAGATAACCACAACATCACGCACATTTGTAAGCGAAGTTAAAGATGGAAAGATCAGAGATTACACAATAGACCCAATCGATTTTGGAATTCCTTACGCAAATTTGGAAGAGATAGCCGGAGGAGATCCTCAGATGAATGCATCGATAATAAAAGATATTTTTGAAGGCAAAGACGGTGCCAAAAGGGACATAGTCGTTTTAAATGCCGCGGCGGCCCTGTACGTTGGAAAGGCCGTTGAAAATCTAAAAGATGGGATTTCAATGGCAGAATCAATTTTAGACTCGGGATTGGCACGTGAAAAACTCGATCAGATAATAAAATTTGGGAAGATGGGATTATGATACTCGATGAAATAGTGAAATACAAAATTTCAAAGGTTGAATTGCAAAAAAAGCAGATGCCCATCGATCTTCTGGCGAAATCACCCTCGATCGAAAAAAGAGATTTCAAAGGTGCCATATCAAATGACCATCCTGCCATAATCGCGGAGATTAAAAGATCTTCTCCATCAAAAGGCATAATACAGATGGATTTTTCCCCTCAAAAACAGGCAGAGATTTACGAACTCGCAGGCGTTAACGCCATCTCCGTTTTAACAGAAGACAGGTATTTCGACGGAAGAGACGAATACCTCAAATTGGTAAAAGATAGGACAAAAAAGCCCATTTTGCGCAAAGACTTCATCGTAGATGAGTACCAAATAAGGGAATCCAAAATTCTTGGCGCCGATGCCATTTTGCTGATAGTCGCTATTCTTCAAAAAAACTTGAAGGGCTTTTACGAATTGGCAAAATCTTTGGAAATGGACTCTCTCGTTGAGGTACACGACGAAAAAGAACTTGAAATAGCGCTTGAATGTGGATGCGAAATCATAGGCATAAACAACAGGAATCTAAAAGATTTCACCGTTGACTTCACGACCACAGAACGCCTCATCAAGAAGATACCAGATGAAATTACCGTCGTATCGGAAAGCGGCATAAAAACGGTCAAGGACGTAAAATATCTCTCTTCAATTGGAGTGGATGCCGTCCTTATAGGAGAAACGCTGATGAAAATGGACAAAGATGAGATTTTAAATTTCGTCAAAGAGGCAAGATCGAAATGACAAAGGTAAAAATTTGCGGATTGAGAAGAATGCAAGATATCGAGTATGCAAACCAACTTCAGCCCGATTATGTAGGCTTTGTCTTTTCACAAAGCAAGAGAATGGTAAGCAAAGAAAGTGCAAAAATGCTCATAGACAACCTCGATGGACGCATAAAAAGAGTTGGCGTTTTCGTCAATGAAAAAATCGAAATGGTAAATGAAATGACAACCTCGCTTGGCCTCGATGTGGTTCAGTTGCACGGCGATGAAGATGATGACTACGTTGAGAATTTAAAAGAAACCCTCGATGTCGAAGTGTGGAAAGCGTTAAGGATTAAGGGAATTACAGACCTTCAAAGGGAGGTAAAGGCGGATAAAATTTTAATCGAAGGTTTTGTGAACGGCCTTTACGGTGGTACGGGAGTTAGGTTCGATTGGAGTTTAATTGAAAATTTTGAATTCAGCAGGCCCGTGATACTTGCGGGCGGTTTGAACGTTTCAAACGTTGAAGAAGGCATAAAAAAGGTTAGACCTTATGCCGTGGATGTCTCAAGTGGAGTTGAAACAGATGGGTACAAAGATTTCGAAAAAATGAAAGAATTCATTGAGAAGGTGAGAAGTTTATGAAGGGACGATTTGGAAGATTCGGAGGACAATACGTGCCTGAAACGCTCATGAATGCCTTAATTGAACTTGAAGAGGAATTTGAAAATGCCATGAAAGACGAAGAATTCTTAAAAACGTACAGGTATTACCTAAAAGAGTATGATGGAAGACCTACTCCGCTTTATTACGCTGAAAACCTTACGAAAACCCTCGGCGGCGCTAAGATATACCTTAAAAGAGAAGATTTAAATCACACTGGAGCCCACAAGATAAACAACGTGCTTGGTCAAATCTTGCTTGCTAAAAGAATGGGAAAGAAGAGGGTTATAGCCGAAACGGGAGCAGGCCAACACGGAGTTGCAACCGCAACGGGAGCGGCAAAATTCGGGATGGAATGCGAAATTTTCATGGGAGAAGAAGACATACAACGACAATCGCTAAATGTCTTCAAAATGAAATTACTCGGCGCACAGGTAACACCCGTTAAAACTGGCACTAAAACTTTGAAAGACGCCGTAAATGAGGCGATAAGAAATTGGGTATCAAATGTGGATACAACCTTTTACATCATGGGTTCCGTTGTGGGTCCTCATCCATATCCAACGATGGTAAGAAATTTTCAAAGGGTAATAGGAGACGAAGCGAAACTTCAAATACTTGAAAAAGAGGGAAGATTGCCCGATTACATAATTGCATGCGTGGGAGGCGGGAGCAATTCCATGGGCATCTTCTATCCATTCATCGAAGACAGAGACGTTCAATTGATAGGCGTTGAAGCGGGCGGAATGGGAATAGAAAGCGGAAAGCATGCGGCAACCTTTTACGGAGGCTCAACTGGCGTGCTTCATGGCATGATGACTTACATACTTCAAAATGAGGAGGGACAGATCTTACCAGTTTATTCCATCTCGGCTGGACTTGATTATCCGGGTGTTGGACCGGAACATGCGTACCTTAAAGAAAGCGGCCGCGCAAAATACGTTTACGCAACAGATAAAGAAGCGCTTGATGCCTTCATCGCCCTTTCGAAGATCGAGGGAATAATTCCAGCGCTCGAAAGTGCTCATGCGATCGCATACGCCATGAAGATTGCACCGCAACTTGACAAAGACAAGATAATAATCGTAAACCTCTCGGGCCGTGGAGATAAAGATGTCGACATAGTCTCTAAATTCATGGGGGTGAGTTTATGAACAGGATAAATGAAAAGTTTGCACACCTCAAATCGAATGGACAAAAGGCGCTTATAACTTTTATAACGGCCGGCGACCCCGATGCTGAAACAACGGTGAAGGCTATCAAGGGAATGGAAGAGGCGGGCGCAGACATCGTCGAAATTGGGATACCCTACTCAGATCCACTTGCGGACGGCCCGACGATCCAAGAATCCTCGATGAGGGCTTTAAAGAACGGAATTAAAATTCCCATCATAATGGAGATGGTCAAAAAGGCAAGGCAAATGAGTGAAGTGCCGCTTGTTTTTCTTGCCTACTACAATTCGATCTTCAAATACGGCGTAGAAAAATTTCTTGAAGAGTCAAGCAAGGCAGGAATAGACGGCATCATAATACCAGATCTTCCAATAGAAGAAAGGTCTGAAATATCCAATTTGATGAATAAAAATGGCATAATTCTCATTCCCCTTGTCGCTCCAACGTCCCGAGAAAGAATACGCGCCATCGTCGAAAATGCAGATGGATTTGTTTATTGTGTCTCTGTCAACGGTGTGACTGGTGCAAGAGAAAAAATAGGCACAGATCTCAAATCTTACATGAATACCGTCGCTCATTTCACAAATGTGCCGCGCGCCCTTGGATTTGGCATATCGAGCGCGTCCATGATAAGAGAGGTGAAAGATTATTGTGAAGGCGTTATAGTTGGCAGCGCCATAATCAACGCGATGACAAGATTCCAAGACAGAGGCGAAATGCTTGAGAACCTCAAAGCATTCGTCTCAGAATTGAAAAATGGTCTTTCAGAGGTGAAAATATGAAGTTCAACATATCCAAAGAAACTTTTGAGAAATACAAGAAAGACAAAAAAGTCTTTCCCTTTTACCTTGAGATAAATGGAGACGAATTGACGCCAATCGGGATTTTTTACAGTTTGGGTGGAAAAAATAAATTTTTGCTCGAAAGTGCCGAATATGAAAAAGGCACGGGAAGATATTCTTTCATCGGGGCAGATCCATACATGAAGGTAAGCAGTTACTCGTATGATGTGTTAATTGAAAATGGATCTCGCGTTCATAAAACGGGCAAATTTCTTGAAATCGTTAAGGATGCGATGAACATCAAATACGACCCGATAAACATGAAAGTTCCATTCACGGGTGGTGCCGTTGGTTACATTGGATATGACGTGATACGCCAGTACGAAGTCTTACCAGATAAAAACAAGGATGAATTGAATGTACCAGAAGCATACCTCATGTTTTACAAAAAGTTCATCTGCTACGATCATCTAACTCATAAGGTTTTCATCGTTAAAAATATATTTGAAGAAGATGATTACGCAGGCAGCGTTGAAGAGATCAAATCTTTGTCGTCCGCTATACTTGAATCGAATGCCATCCATGATCTTCCAGATATCAAAGACGGGAAACATTTCACTTCCAACTTCACCGAAGATCAATTTTGCTCAATAGTGGAAAAAGCAAAAGAATACATCAAAAAGGGAGATATATTTCAAGTTGTCCTTTCTCAAAGGCTCGAGATCGAAAATCACTCCGATCCTTTCGACGTTTACAGAAGGCTGAGATCTCTTAACCCCTCACCTTACCTCTTTTACATAGACTTTGAAGATTTTCAAATGGCCGGCTCCTCTCCCGAAAGTCTTGTAAACGTTTTTGGCGATAAGGTGATAACAAATCCAATAGCGGGCACAAGGCCAAGAGGGAAAGATGAATTGGAAGACTTGAAACTCAAAGAAGAACTCATAAAAGATGAAAAAGAACGCGCTGAACACCTTATGCTCGTCGATCTTGGAAGAAATGACATAGGGAAGATCAGTGAATTCGGCACGGTTAAAATGGAAAGATTCATGGAGGTAGATTTTTATTCTCATGTCATGCACATGGTTTCAAAGGTGAGTGGAAAGTTAAAAAAAGGCCTTGATCCTTTCGATGCCTTGGTTTCATGCCTTCCGGCTGGCACCGTTTCAGGTGCCCCAAAAGTAAGGGCAATGGAAATAATAGACGAGTTAGAAAACACAAGAAGGTCCTTTTATTCTGGCGCGACGGGTTATTTTTCATACAACGGAAATATGGACATGTGCATAACGATAAGAACCATTCTCTTCAAAGCAGAAAAGGCTTACATTCAAGCGGGTGCCGGCATAGTTTACGATTCCGATCCCCATCGTGAATACATCGAAACTTTGAACAAATTAAAAGCGCTTGAGGAGGCGATATGAATGGTGCTCTTGATAGACAACTACGATTCCTTTACCTACAACTTGTACCAGTACATAGGAGAGATTGAACCAGAGGTGAGAGTCGTTAGAAATGACAAGATAACGGTTGATGAGGTAAAAAAGATGAGGCCTGACAGGATAGTTATTTCTCCAGGCCCAGGTAGACCTGAAGATGCCGGCGTATGCGTTGAACTCATCAAAGGGATAAAGGACATTCCAATTTTGGGCATATGTCTTGGTCATCAGGCGATAGGATATGCATACGGAGGAAAGATAGTACAGGCTCCAGAAATAAAGCACGGAAAAACATCGAAGATAATTCACGAAGATCGCTACATCTTCAAGAATTTGAAAAATCCATTCATTGCCATGAGATATCATTCTTTGATAATCGATAGGGCAACACTTCCCGACACACTTGTCATAACGGCTCAAACGGACGATGGAATTGTCATGGGCATACGTCACAAAGCATATCCAGTTTACGGCCTTCAATTTCATCCAGAGTCAATAATGACAGAATACGGAAAGCAAATGATAGAAAATTTCATTTCAAAGATGAATTTTTAACGTTATTTTCTTATAAATCTCCTGCCCCTAGCAGGAATCGAACCTGCATTTGCGGATTAGGAATCCACCGTTCTATCCATTGAACTATAGAGGCGACTTTCTTTGGAAGTATAACATATTAAACACATGAAAATCAACAAAAAAAGACCGCGTGCGCGGTCTTTTAATCTTATCGTTAATCGAAATATTTGGTCATGTCTATAACCGCTATCGCACCATCTGCCGCTGCGGTAACAATCTGTCTTAGAGGAGTTTTTCTTATATCGCCAACGGCATAAACGCCTTTGACATTTGTTTCCATGTGTTCGTCCGTGAGCACAAATCCATTTTCATCTGTTTTTATATACTTTTTGAAAATATCAACGTTTGGTATAAGGCCAACGTAGATGAAAACTCCTTGCGTTTCATATTTGGTTATTTCTCCAGTTTGGACATTTTTCAACATGACGTATTCGACACTTTTCGTTCCACCTATTTCAGTCACAACCGTGTTCCATATGAACTTCATCTTCGATTTAAACGCTCTATCCTGGGCTATCTTTTGTGCTCTCAACTTGTCTCGTCGGTGGACCAAAGTGACTTCACTTGCAATCTTGGTCAAATACAAGCCCTCTTCTACAGCACTGTCTCCTCCACCAACGACAACAACCTTCTTATCCTTGAAAAAACTGCCATCGCAAACGGCACAATACGAAACGCCTCTGTTCATGAATTCATTTTCGCCTTTCACACCGAGCCTTTTAGGATTACTGCCTGTGGCTATCACGACAACTTTTGCCGTGTACTCATTTCCAAGATCTGTCTTCAACTTTTTTGGATCAGATTCAAGATCGACTTCGACGATCTCTTCGTTGGCAAAATTTGCACCAAAGGCTTTTGCGTGCGAGAGAAAATTGTCTGCCAACGCATTTCCGCTTATCGATGTAAAGCCTGGATAATCTTCTATAGTGTCTGTAAGCAGAATTTGACCGCCTTCCGTGGCTTTCTCGAAGACAATGGTCTTCAACCTAGCCCGGCCGGCATATATGGCAGTTGAAAGGCCGCCAGGACCTGCACCTATTATCGCCACATCGTAGTTAAGTTCAGCAGGTTTTGATGCGCCTG
Source organism: Athalassotoga sp. (assembly GCA_031962405.1). Taxonomy (GTDB): domain Bacteria; phylum Thermotogota; class Thermotogae; order Mesoaciditogales; family Mesoaciditogaceae; genus Athalassotoga. Next base: position 7,756 of record JAVRKN010000019.1, read on the forward strand.
ATAGATTGAACAAAGGCATTTGTTTATCAACCCTTTAAAACGCTCATTACCTGTTCGACGAAGGCTTCTTCAGGCAATGCGCCAACGAATTCGCCTTCACCTTCATTTATTATTATGTGCGGTACGGAAGAAACGTTGTACTGCATCGAGAGATCTGGAAATTCATTTGCCTCTATCATCTCTCCGATCACATTAGGCGACTGCATTGCAAGTTTGTGCGCCATCAAAACGGCCCTTGGGCAATACGGGCAGGTCGGGGTTACGAATACCTGTAACTTCAACGGCGTCTTGACTTCTTGTAGTTTTTTGATCGTATCCTGAGAAAGATCAACCGCACCGTTCTTAGACGTTGCGATAACATCCTCTATCAAAGACGAGAATTCGTATCCAGAGGGTATCCCGTAGAATCTTATTCTCATATCATTGCCATTCGCATCAAGCATCAAAATTGCAGGCACCATTTCGACGTTGTACTTTTTTGCAAGCGCTTCTTCGTCGTCAAAATCATGGCTTTCGACCGTTATCTTATTGCTTGTTTCAGCCAATTCTTGCAATATTTGCTCCGTAAGGTTGCAATATTCACACTCTTCTTTCTTTTTACTTCCAAAAAAGAGTATCTTAACCTCTCCTTTTAATTCCTTCTCAAATAGATCGACAAGATATTTCCTGTCCTCTTCTGAAAGTAATGCTGCCATTAAAATCCACCTCCAAATTACCCTGTTAGGGTATAAATATAATACCATATATATCGAGTATTTGTTTTTAAAACTTGTTGCTTTTTTGTGTCACAATCATGTCAAGCAACGAATTTGCGATTTCTTTTTTCGTCATCTTTTCAAGATGAACAAGATCGGACGTTCTTGAAATGATGAAAACCTCATTGTAGTCGGATTCAAAGCCTATATCCTTTCTCGAAACGTCATTTGCAACTATCATATCAAGAGACTTTGATTCAAATTTTTGTTTGGCATTCTCAACTAAATTTTGAGTTTCTGCCGCAAATCCAACCACAAATTGATCTGGCCTTTTCTTTTTAGAAACTTCAAGGAGTATGTCCGTCGTTTTGACAAGTTTAAGATTCAATTCGTCGCTGACCTTCTTTATCTTTTGATCCAATGCCTTTTCAGGTTTGTAATCTGAAACCGCAGCGGCCATGACAACAACGTCTTCATTTTCTAAAAGATCAAGCACTCTTTGAGCCATTTCTTGCACACTTTCGACTTCGTACCTTTTGACTTTGAAAGGAGCGGGTATGTTCACAGGACCCGAGACAAGATCCACCGTTGCGCCCCTTAACACGGCCATTTTTGCTATTTCATAACCCATCTTGCCGGAGGATCTGTTTGAGATATACCTCACCGGATCTATCGCTTCTCTCGTTGGTCCGGCCGTGACAAGCATTCTTAAACCCTTCATATCCTTTTTTGTGGTGAGATTCTCCATCTCAAAGATGATCCTCGAATTGTCAGGATATCTTCCCTTTCCTTCCTCCCCGTCTGCAAGATGACCGCTTTCTGGCTCAACTATTGTCCAACCGTAATTGGATAATTTTTCAAGGTTGTCCTGAGTAATTTGATTTTCATACATTCTCACGTTCATCGACGGTACGAGTATCTTCGGTCCCTTGAATGCAAGCGCGCTGGCCGTTACCACGTTGTCTGCCATGCCATTTGCAATTTTTGCCATCGTGTTTGCCGTTGCTGGCGCTATTACCATGATTTCGGCCCATGCTGAGAGACCTGTATGCGATATCAACCCTCTGTATTCAAATTCATCGGTGTAAACTTCGGCATTACCAACTGCAGAAAAAGTGAGCGGCGAAACGAATTTCGTCGCACTTTCTGTCATCAAAACTTTTATCTCATCTTTCCTTTTTCTCAAGATGCTGACAAGTTCGACAGCCTTGTAGGCCGCTATTCCGCCTGTAACTGCAAGAAGTACCTTCATTTTTTCTTGGCCACTTTGACGTTCGCGACAAGCACTTTTAACATTTCGGCATTCTTTATTTCAACGTATCCTTCTTTCATTTCCTGAAGAGCGATTGTCACAAGATTCGAATCTTCCGTTTTCACCAATGGCTTTGAAAGTTCATTTAAAGCCTCTGCCCTTTTTGCGGCAGCCATGGATATGGCGTATTTGTTGCCATACCTGTTCATCAAAATTTCGTAAAGTTTGTCTTTCACAGATCTGCACCATCCTTTGACTTGTAAAAATTATACTTTCCGATGAATTCCGCCCATCTTGAAACCCTTAACTGCTCAGAGATTATTATGGATTCAAGTTGTTTTACTGAGGCGGAAATATCGGTGTTGACTATGAGATAGTCGAATTTTGATATCTGAGAAAGTTCGAATTTTGCATCTTCTATTCTTTTCTCAAGGTTATTTGGATCTTCGGTGTGGCGTTTTATCAACCTCTCCTTTAATTCTTTGAATGAGGGCGGAGCCACGAAGATGAAAACGCCATCTTTGAGAATTTTTTTGATATTCAAAGCACCTTTGACATCGACGTCTAAAAGCATGTTAATGCCTTTGTTTATGCGCGATTCCACGAAACTCTTGGATGTGCCGTAAAGATGGCCATGGACTTCAGCCCACTCAAGGAATTCTCCCTTTTCGATCAAAGATCTAAAGGTTTTCTCATCGACGAAGAAGTAATCAACTCCCTCAACCTCATCTTCTCTCTTTGGCCTTGTCGTATACGAGACGGAAAATTCTATTCCTTCCAATTCTGACAGCACGGCTTTAACTATTGTGGTTTTACCAGCCCCAGAAGGGCCACTCATCACAAAAAGCATCCCTTTCATGATTTTGCTTTACTTTTTGCCTTGTTTTCAGGAGTTTGTTCCATTATTTCATTCATTTCCCGGAATGAAGATTGGAATCTTTCGGATATCGTTTCAGGTTGGATCGCACTGAGTATGACGTGATTGCTGTCAGTTATGAGAATAGAACGAGTTCTTCTTCCATACGTTGCGTCTATGAGTTTGCCGTCATCCTTTGCACCATCCTTAAGACGTTTCAAAGGCGCAGATTCCGGGTTAACTATCACTATAACCCTGTCTCCTATCACAACATTCCCGAACCCTATGTTTATAAGCCCGTACATACTTCCTCCTTCCGCACTCCCTTATTCGATATTTTGAATCTGTTCCCTCAATTTCTTAACAATGGTTTTTGATTCAACAACCAGGTTTAAAACCTCTGGTATCTTAGATTTCGCAGAAAGCGTGTTGATTTCCCTGCTTATCTCTTGAAAGATAAAATCAAGTTCGCTTCCAACATCTTCGCTTGATCTCATCAACTCGCGAGCCCGAGATATGTGGGCAAAGACTCTTGATATCTCCTCCCCTATATCGGCTCTTTGAATTGTCATGATGACCTCTTGTTCAATTCTTTCAGGATCTACCTGTATTTCTGAAAAATTGTCCTTCAAACTCTGAAGAAGCATTTCCTTGTACTTTTCTCTGTTTTGTGATTCGTAGGAGTTCATTTTTTTCATTATCTCATCGAGAGCGTTTATCTTATCCTCAAGGTATGCCTTTAATTTTTCTCCCTCAATCTCTCTGCTTTTGTTGTAATTTCGGAGGCCTTCGATCAAAACATTCTTAAATCCTTCCCATATCTTATCTTCCGTTTCAAGGTCAAGAGACATCTTGAAAATATCCTTTATCTCAAGCAATTGTCCCAAATCGAGCCTCAATTCAACCCCTATTTCTCTTTCTATTTCCTTAAATGCTTTAAAGTAAGACTTCGCAAGTTCAAGATCTGGAACGACAAGGTTTGATTCGAAATTGCCCCTTATGTCTGCCTTTATGGAAACACTTCCCCTTTTGATCTCCGACTGAATTATTGGAAGAGATCTCGCCTCGAAAGCGGAAAAGAGATAAGGAAGAGAAAATGAGACGTTGAGATATTTATGATTGACTCCCTTCATCTCGATTGTGTAAAATACATCATTTACATTTTCGTTGATCTTTGAGTATCCCGTCATGCTCTTCACTGGCATCACCCTTTACATGTATTATGACACAAATCGAAGGAAAAATGAAATAGAGAAAGAAAAGGTATAATAAAAACGCTTAAGCGTCTCTAATGGCTATTTTTAAGTTAAATCAGGCATTTTTTACCATAAATCTGATCTTTGGAAGATGTAAGGCCTGAAATTTTCCATCAAAAGTTGGGTAATGACTCCAGGCTCATCTTGAAAAACAGAGCGATTTTCTATTTTACGGACAGGCACTATGCCGGCACTCGTCCTCGTCAAAAAGCACTCTGAACAGTTGAAAAGTTCATCGACGTTGACGAGTCTTTCATCAACCCTTATCTCAAGAGATTTTGCAAGATCTATAACGACTTCCCTTGTTATGCCGTCCAATATGCCGGTATCAATTGAAGGAGTCACAAGTGTGTTGTTTTCAACTAAAAATATGTTGCTCATCAACCCTTCGGCGACAAAGCCTGCGCTGTTGAGCATCAAGACTTCATAGAAATTTTCTTTTCCCTCTCGTGCGATCATCAAATTGGCATGCGAGATGGTCTTGAGCAATGGGGGAAGGGCAGATTCGTCTATCTTTCTAAGGCGGGATATGCCAACGTCTACGCCGTAAGTGTAAAGATCTGAAGGCGGAGCCTGTAATTCCATGATATAGGCAAGCAAAACTGGCCTTTTGCCATCGCCGTTTGTAAGCACGACCCTTATCGTGCAGTCTTCCTTGATACCTTCAATTCCTTCGGTAAGGATAGACTTGAATTCCTCAAAATCCATCTTGAAAGGTATTCCCAAAATCTGGGATGATCTTTTAAAACGGTTGAAATGCTTTTGCGGTGCGAAGAGCGATCCGTTGTAAGTCCTTAAACTCTCATAAACTCCTTCTCCATACATGAATCCACGATCCGTGACACTTATTCGCACTTCTTCATCGTGCCATTTGGAATCGAAGTATATTCTCACATTTACACCCCCTCAGACGTTAACCTGAACAAAATCTCCAACATCGGCATCGCACTTTAGACTGTATTTCAGATAGTAATCACTAAATCCTTCTCGAAATCCATCTTTGATATCCTCAACAAGGATTCTTTGACTTGTGCCGCTTAGTTTCGATCTAAAATGCCTTTCGAGGTAATCTGAAAGTGACTTCAATAATTTTACTCTCATCTTTTTTGTGAGATCATCAACGCCATTTTTCATCTTAGAGGCTCTCGTCCCATCTTTTGGAGAAAATGGAAATGCGTGTATCCTCATCACTTCAATTTTCGAAAGCAACTCCACCGTCTTATCGAAGTCTTCATCTTTCTCAGTTGGAAAACCACCTATGACGTCCACGGAAAAGGCAAATAAAGGATCTATTGATCTAAATTTTTCGACGGTCTTCATCACATCATCAACGGTATAAGTTCTTCCCATCTCCCTAAGGACGGCATCTGATCCACTTTGAAGGGACAGGTGAAGATGATGGCAAAGTTTTGTGCTTTCGGAAAACACCTCTTCAACATCCATGGCGCTAAGAGGATCTATTGAACTAAGCCTTATCCTGAAATCACCGTCTATTTTTGATATCGCGTAAAGCAAATCCTTTAATCTTAGCCCATCATCGTTGTAAAGTGCGATGTTTATTCCACTTACAACTATTTCTTTTATTCCAGACTCGATCATGTGAGTTGCTTCATCGACTGCCATTTTGAGAGATTTTGAGCGGATCTTCGTGCCTCTGAAGTGTGGAACTGCGCAATAAGTGCAGGACCAGTTGCAACCATTCTCGACACTCAAAAACCCCCTTGTTCTTTCTGGATTCTTTGAGATGGAATAATTCATGGTATCGTTGAGAAAATAAGTTGGCGCTTCTATTTTACCAATTTTATCCAGATATTCAAGGATTTGCATCTTTTCTCCATTTCCAAGGACAAGATCGAAATTCGGAACGTTTCCATCGTGAACGGCGCATCCCGTAAAAATTATCTTCGCCTTGGAATTCCGATTAAAATGCCTCGCAGCCTGCAAAGATTGACGCTTTGCCTCAGATGTCACAGCACAACTGTTGACTATCACAACGTCTGCGTCTTCAAAATTGGCTCTTTCATAACCGGCCTTTTCAAGTAATTCTGATATTTTTGCACTTTCATATTGATTGAATTTACATCCAAGGGTGTAAATATGGTACTTCACCGTTAGCCTCTTTTAAATATTTGCGTTAGAAAATTTGAACACCATTTCCTTTTTTGTGCCCTCAAACTCTATCTTACCATTTTTCATCATGATAATTTTATCAGATATCGGCAAAAAGTTTGGCATCTTTCTCGTTGCCAAAATGAGAGTGTACTTTTGCTTTAAGGAAAGAACGACATTTTGGACATTAAGAGCGGCCTCATCGTCGAGATGATCGACTATGCAATCCAAGGCTATGACCTCAGGTTCTCTCAAAATTGCGAGCATGAGCAAGAATAGCACTCTGGTATTGCCGTGGAGATCCTCAACGTAGGTATGCATGCCTTCCTTCAAAAGGTTTATAACTCCAAGTTGTTTGAGTAAACTCACCATCTCATCCGAGTATAAGTCCACATTTCTTCCCTTAACGAGGGTTATTATCTGGTTAACGGTTAAAGAGGATAAACTTTCTATAAAGGAGGTATCAACGTAGGCTATCTTACGCCTCAAGGTTTTCCTATCGGCATTTATTATACTTTGACCATGAAAAAAAATATCACCTTTAAAATCGAGCGTATCAAAAAGTTCTTCGTTTAAATGTACCATGCTTCTAAGCAGGGCAGATTTGCCTGAACCTCTTGGGCCGTAAATGAGCACCACACTTTTTTCTTCAAACTTCAGGGAGACATCTTCAAGCAAAGAATTCCCATCGATTTTAAGCGAAAAATTTCTGAACTCAATTAGAGGACTGCCCATTTTTTTGATCCATCTTTTGATCAAAACAACCTTCCAGAGAACGCTTCATGAATTCAGCCTTGGCTCCATCATCCTTAAGGCGAAGCATCTTCAAAAGATCGAATTGAGAAAGGATCCTTGGATTGTTGATGACATTTTTGAATTTCATAAGCGCACCTACTTTCTGGTTCCTTTTGATTAAAGTATACAGAGATGATTTGTCTTTCACTTATACTGTCTTTGAACAAATCATTAAGGATGTGGATCATAAAAAAACAAAACCGCCCAAAAGGCGGTTTTGCATCTTTACTTTGAAATGGAAATTTTTACCGGTGTTGGATTTCTGAGGTTATCACTGACAGGGCATCTCTCCTCAACAGCCTTTATCCACTTGTCAAGAGTTGCCTTGTCAGCATTCGTAACGGGTTTTAG
>JAVRKN010000020.1:0-2683 GCA_031962405.1 Athalassotoga sp.
TATAGCAAAAACAGGGAATAGACATTAGAGATTAGGGATTAGACATTAGAGATTAGTGGACGGTTTGGCGGAGGACATGATGCCCGTGAGGAAGCCTCCGCAACGAAGTGAGGACCAGCTTCCGAAGGGGCACATGTCGGAGCCGAAGCAGGAAAACAGTGACGCGTAACGCGTGACGAGTGATCAGCAAAAACAGCATATAGCCTATGGCGTATAGCATATAGCAAAGACAGGGATTAGACATTAGAGATTAGGGATTAGGAAGTGGTTATGGCGAAGGGCAGGATGCCCTCGAGATGGCCTTCGCAGCGTCAGCGAGGACCAGACATCGAGGGGGTACCTGCCGGAGCCCATCACAAAATGGCATATGGCAAATACAGGGATTAGGGATTAGACATCAGAGATTAGGGTGCAGTAAGTTGGCAGATGACATGTGTGTTACTCGTTATCATTTCTGCTTCGGCTACAACTTACGATATGAATTTATTCTTCGTTTCTACGGCAAAGATCAAGATCACAACACTCATGATGAAGGAAAAGATCGAAAACCACAAAAGTGCATGCAAGACATTTTTACCAAAAAAAGAAGCCGTAAAGTATGGAGCAATTATGCCGGCAATTCTGGCCATAGCGCCGGCAGAACTATTTGCCGTTCCCCTTATGGATGTGGGGAAAAGTTCTGGTGTGTAAGCATATACCAACCCCCATATTCCCATGCAGAAGAAACTCGTTATAACGCCCATTATCACCAATGAAAGAGTGGTGGTAACCATTGAAAAGGCAATGGCTGCTAAGCCAGTTCCCAAGAAAAATGCCACCAATGACGGTTTCCTTCCTATCTTTTCTATGAAATATGCCGCTGCAAGGTATCCTGGTAATTGGGCAACCATGATCAAAAAGGAGAACCACATTGCCTTTGCCGCTGGTATGCCTGAAACAGATAGAATCGTTGGAAGATAAGTGAAAAGGCCGTAATATATCAAACTAACCGTAAACCAAGAACTCCAGACAATAAAAGTATTTCTCAAATTCTTTCTTTTTAAAAGAGAACCAATCGGAACGTAAGATACTTCTATTGGTTCTATCTCATCTTCTATCTTGTTTTTCAATACTTTTTCCAAATAACTCTTTCCCTTTTTCAGGAAGGCATATCTTGGACTTTCGGGTATCAAAAGAAATGGAATAAAGAGTAAGGATGCAAGAGACATGGCAAAATAAACAGATCTCCATCCCCAAATTGTTCCGAACGTTATGGCATACCATCCTATCAAAATGCTCCCAATGGCCCAACTTGACTCCAAAAGCACAAGATATCTTCCCCTTATCTTCAAAGAGGTGCTTTCACTGAGATAAGCATTTACCGATGGCATAAGACCCCCATACCCAACCCCAGAAAGCAGTCTGAATGTGCCAAAAAGCATTGGCGATGGAGAAAAGCCATCTAAAACGGTAAAAAACACGGTTAATGCCAAGAAAAAATTCATCGAAAATTTTCTTCCCACCATATCGGATACAAATCCAGCCGCTAAAGCTCCAAAAAGCATACCAACAAAAGTAAGGCTTGCAATGGTACTCGATCCAAAAATGGAAAGATGCCATTCTTGTGAAATTCCACCGAGCGTAAAGGTCATAATCATAACTCCAGCCGCGTCTGCCATCCATGCCAAAGAAAAAAGAAAGAGTAAAAATCTCTGTCTTGCGGACGATACGTATTTGTCTATCACAATGTCTATTTTCATTTCGATCATCTCCTCACTCCAAAATGAAATTTTTTTTCTTCAGGGCAGAAATTATTTTTTGCGCATCATCCTTGCTTTTAACCTGTATCGTATGGAGATGAACCCCATCTGAAAGTGAAAGCAATGGTAAAGCCTTAGACATTTCAAGCCTGCTCATGAATCTTTCAACGTCATCATAACTTCCAACGCCTATATTTCCTTTTATTTCGCCATAGAGTGGGTGCTCAACGATGACATCAAGGACTTTACCACCATTTTCAACGATACATTCCAGTTCTTCCTTTATTCGTTCCTTTTTGTGTTTTACGGCGATAAGCATCTTTATTCCTTCAATTTGCGCGTGCTTATTTAAAAGATATCCTCTTGACATCGAACTTATATCGTATCCTTGAGATTTCAAAATGGCTATGTCTTGCACTATCACCTGCCTCGTAACGCCGAAAAGTTCAGCCATCTTCTCGCCACTGATTTCAGAATCGGAACTTGATAGAATCTCTATTATTTTCTTTCTTCTTTCTGCTTTTCTCATACTACACCTCCCATATCAAAATTTTAACATATGAATATACATATATCAAATATGCTATTGCGAATTTTGCTATGGAAGGGTTTACCATGAGGACAGAGCCCGACGGCCACATGCTGGAGCCAACAAAACAGCATATAGCCTATAGCGTATGGCCTATGGCAAATACAGGGATTAGACATTAGAGATTAGACGTTAGAGATTAGGAAATAGAGATTAGGGATTAGTGGGCGGTAACGTGGCGGAGGGCAGGATGCCCTCGAGATGATCTGAGCAGCGTCAGCGAGGACCAGACATCGAGAGGGTGCCTGCCGAAGCCGATCACAAAACGGCGAATGGCGTATAGCATATGGGATAAGGCGGAGGACATGATGCCCGTGAGGAAGCCTCCGCAACGAAGTGAGGACCAGCTTCCGAA
>JAVRKN010000020.1:2783-14871 GCA_031962405.1 Athalassotoga sp.
AGGTAATTGTACATTTTCAATTGTCAATTTTCAATTATCAATTCGCTCTATTTACCGTTAACCAATTAGTTATGATATAATTGTTAAAAAGCGTTCTTTGGAGGATAATTCTGTGACCGTTCCTTTCTTTGTACTTTCTGTTGTTGCCATTGGCATAATAGTTGTCACCCTACTTCTTGCTTTGAAATGGCGCATTTTCGCTAAAATGGGAATCAGAAACGCAACTCGACGAAAGATAACCATGTTGTTGATAATCGCTGGCTCTTTAACGGGTACTGCTTTTATAGTGGGATCTTTTGTCATAAACGACTCTTTTCAATATTTCATGTACTCTGGCATAAGAAAAAACCTCGGCACAATTGATGAAGTTTTGACGCCAAATAAAAATGCGTATTTCTCTGAAGATGAACTTTCTAAATTGGTCAATTCACTTTCAACCTCAAAATACGTGGACTCTGTTTTGCCCATAATAATCAAAAGTACCGTTGCTGCTCCAGTCGGAAAGATAAAATCTCTCAATCCGAGTGAAATTGCACAGGTCAGTTTCATAGGATTAAATATTGATCAACTCAGAAATTTTGGGAGCGGTAAGTTATTTCCAAATGTTTCGCTTTCAGGAAATGAAGTTGTTGTAGGTGAATCCTTTGCCAATGCGCTTAAGTTAAAAGTCGGAGATACCTTTGAGGCTGTGATAAATCCCTTTCAAATGTTTTTAGGAGTTCCTCAAAAATTCAAGATAGTTGGTATCGTTCCAGAAGATGGCGTGCTTGGTTACAAAGATATTCAAGGCATAACATCTCCCATCTTCATGACAACGGATCAGATGAAAAATATCTTCAATTTGGACAATTACAACGAAATCCTTGTTGCAAATAAAGGCAATTACATAAGCAGTGCCCAATACACGAATGAAGTCGATGAGATCGTAAAGAATGCCGGAATACCAGTTAAAATCTACAATGTAAAGGATGAGCAAATAAAAAATCTCAATCAAGGTCAAATCGGATGGCTGTTTCTCATTTTAAGTGGTTTTTCTATCGCTGCAGGCGTTTTACTTCTCATAAACATTTACACCATGCTTTCAGAGGAGAGAATTGGCGATCTTGGGACTTTAAGAGCGATAGGTTTTTCAAGGGGAAAAGTTGGATTCATACTTTACTTTGAAGGCTTTGTTTATTCTCTGATCGCTTCATTCTTAGGTATCTTCGTTGGTCTTGGCATAGCATGGTTTATGATAAATGAATTTTCAAATCTTGCAAGCAACGTTACCAGTGAATTCACTCCTCTTATGAATACGGGAAGTTTTTCTTTTTCACTTCATTTCAGCATATTTTCACTTATCTACGGTTTTCTTGTTGGCCTAATAGTACCATCTGTTGTTTTGATTTACATGGCATTCAAGGTAGGGCGCCTTAACATCGTTAGAGCCATAAGGGAAATACCCGAAGAAAGAAGTGAAACAAAGCATCAACACTTCGTCACAGTCCTTGTATTCTTTTCTTTGGCCGTTGTTTTCTCAATTGTGGCAGTACTTTCTTCCAATGCCATAATGACTTACGGAGGAATAATGACTGCGGCGCTTATCTTCCCTTTCTTTTTTTACAACAAAAGGTTAAGGCGTGTGATTGGAAACTTTTTCTCCTTAGGTGTCGTTATTTTTGCCTTTGCATCGAATTTGATACCTTACATTCAAATTCAAAGCGACAAATCGCTTTGGCTCCTTGGTCTTAGAAGTTTCTCGATACTGCTTGCGGCCCTGTTTTTGCTTTCCTACAACTTTGAAATTTTCGACAATTTCCTTGGTTTGTTCTCGAGCAAAAAAAACCGCGCGGCCGTAAAACTTGCCGTTGCAGAAACAGCGCAGCACAAAAGGAGAACAGGACTTACGATAGCCATGTATTCAATAGTTATCTTTGTGATATCTTTAATGACCGTTATACCTTATTCTGAAACTCTTCAGATAAATTCGGCAAAATCGACAATCTTCGGTGGATACGATACGGTTGGGATACCGATAATTGGAAATCTGAACTTAGTTACTCCTCAACTTTCAAATCTTGATTCCATAACTTATTACGCCACGATGTCTATGATCTCGGTTAAGTATCTTTCAAATGGAAAGGTTTCAAGCGATTACCAAATGGTAATTTTGAACAAAAAACTCGTGGATGGTCTTGATTTGCAGGTTAAAAATGGCATAAACGGTATAAAGGATCTCAAAACCCTCTATGATTACATCGATGCACATCCTGGAACTGTCGCTGTCTTTGGTTTGAATGATGTTAAAATCAATCAAAACGTTGAGATATCAAATGAAGGGGCTTCCAATTTCAACTTTTCGCAATCGTCACAAAATGTAACCTCTTCATCAACCGTACTTAAAAACCCAAAGACATTCACCGTTGTGGGAATACTTCAAAGTCAAGGCAATTACAATGCCATTCCAGCAGGCTTTTACACCTCATCAAAGACGGCTTCTGTCTTTGGCAAACTCTCTCCTACCGAATTTTTGCTCACAAAATTGGCAGGGGATAATGATGCTCAACAATACGAGAATTTTCAAAAATTAACCGCTTTTCTGAAAGCAAGATTCATCTTTGCCTTATTTTCGAAGCAAACTGTTGAAATATTCACAAATATCCTAAATGGATTTGTGAATATAATAAATGTCTTCCTTTACTTTGGTCTTTCGGTCGGAATAATAGGCCTTGCCATACTCATAGTCAAATCTTTACACGAAAGGAGAAGAACTGTTGGAATTTTAAAAGCCATAGGTTTCAGTCGAGAGATGATCTTCAGAAGTTTTTTTCTTGAGATAAATTTTGTTGTTGTTCTTGGAATACTCATAGGATTTATTTCTGGAATAATCACGTCTTATCTGATATACTCGACACTCAATCTCGGCACCATTTACATACCATGGCAACAATTTTTGTTGCTTGGTGTTGTTTTCTATCTCATATCCATTTTAGCAACCTTTATTCCAACAAGAAACGCGACCAAGGTACCGCCGGTGGAGGCTTTAAGGTACAGAGAATGATCATGATCGAAAAAATAAAAGAGATTCCAAATGATCCTGGAATTTACATTTTTAAATCAAGAGAGACGATCATATACGTTGGAAAAGCCAAGAACTTGAAAAAAAGGTTGTCTTCTTACTTTTCATCACGAACTTCTGAAAAGGCAAAAAAGATAGTTTCAGAGGCAACCAATTTAGAATACATAATAGTTTCAAATGAAAGAGAAGCCCTACTCTTAGAAGCAAATTTGATATACGCCAATAAACCAAAATTCAACGTTTTGCTTAAAGATAGTCGAGTTTATCCTTACGTGACTTTCACAGATGACGAATTTCCTTACATTGAAATAACGCATGATAAACTTCCAAATTCCATAGGGCCCTTTACGAGCGTCCATTTTTTGAGAACCCTTATAGATATAATCCAGCCAATTCTTCAGATAAGGAATTGTACTTACGATCTTTCAAAAGTAAAAAGGCCATGCATAGAATATGGCATGAAAAGGTGTTCGGCTCCTTGCGCAGGTTTCATATCGAAAGCGGAATACGCCAAAAGGGTGAATCTTGCAAAATCTTTTTTTAAGGGAAATTCTGAAGAATTGAAAAGATGGATAGAAGAAAAAATATCCCTTTATTCTCAGAGAGAAATGTTTGAATCAGCGCTTAGATTGAAGAGAATGTACGAAAAACTTGAGTGGTTTTTGCAGGATCAAGGCGTTGAATTTTCGGAGGCTGTAAGTCTTGACGTGATAGTCATCGAAAGTGGCGTTGCAGTGTTGTTGAAAGTGAGAAATGGGATGATGCTTGCAAAGCTTGAATTCGAAATAAATGGTAATTACGATGATTTCATGAAATTGTACTACGTCAGAAATGAGGAAGAGATTGCCGATAGAATCGTTGTTAAAAAAAGATTCAGGGGTATGGAAAAATGGTCAAAAGTACTTTCAACAAAGGTAAAAATTGCAGAGGATGAAATAGAGAAACGTCTAATTTCTATAGCCTGCAAGAATCTGCAAGATCACGTAAAAAGTTCTGAATTCATAAGTAAATCTCTCAAAAGACTACAGTCCTTGCTTTCTCTAAACGCCCCTCCAAAATTCATAGAAGGAATAGACATTTCTCATACCCACGGAAATCTTACAGTCGCTTCAGTTGTGACTTTTGAAGATGGGAAGCCTAACAAGAAATTTTACAGAAAATACAAACTTTCAAATCTGAAAAAAATAGACGATTTTGAATCCATGAGACAGGTTGTCAAACGGAGATATTCGAAACACGCACTTCCAGATCTTTTGCTCATAGATGGTGGTAAAGGTCAAGTTAATGCCGTCAAAAATTCTCTCCAAGAGATACACGTAGATGCGAAAATTGTCGGCCTGGCGAAGGAAGATGAAAGAATAGTCTTTCCAGACGAAAGGCCAGATCTTCATCTCAAGATGGATGATGGCGCGTTGAGAATTCTTATAGCCGTTAGAGATGAAGCTCACAGATTTGCAACTTCCTATCATTACAGTTTAAGGGATAAAGACATGATCAAATCTGAACTCGATTCAATCCCAGGAATAGGGCAAAAGAGGAAAAAATTGCTTTTAAAGGCGTTCAAAAGTATCAATGGAATAAAAAAAGCATCTTTTGAGGATATTAAAAAGGTTATCGGTGAAAAAATGGCTCAAAGATTAGTTCAAAACATTCAAAAAATTTGAAAAAGGAGTGTTCGTTTTGAAGGGAACTCTTGAAGTCGTTATTGGACCTATGTATGCTGGGAAAACCGAAGAACTCATAAGAAGAGTTATGAGAAGAAAAATAGCGAAACAAAACGGTCTCATATTCAGAATTTCTTCTGATACAAGAAATTCAGAAGAGTTGGTAATTTCAAGGGCAGGCACCCATCTTGATGCTAAACTTGTTTCTGGTGCAAATGAGACTCGAGTGTACATAAATGATAAACTTGATTACGTCGCTTTTGATGAAATCCAATTTTTCGAATCAGATCTCATCGACGTTGTGAAGAAATTCATAGATGTTGGAACAGACGTCATAGTTGCAGGTCTAAATCTGGATTTCAGATCCGAACCATTTGACAATGTCATGAAAATAGCGGCTATGGCTGATGAAATAGTTCTCTTAAAGGCGGTTTGCGTTGTTTGTGGTAAAGATGCCACACTTACACAAAGACTTATAATGAAAGATGGAGAATGGCTTCCAGCTTCTACAAGAGATCCGGTTTTTAAAGTTGAAGGCTCAGATGTCAAAATAAGGTATGAACCAAGGTGCAAAGATTGCTGGAAGGTA
This sequence comes from Athalassotoga sp., assembly GCA_031962405.1. GTDB lineage: Bacteria > Thermotogota > Thermotogae > Mesoaciditogales > Mesoaciditogaceae > Athalassotoga. The sequence continues at coordinate 8,095 of JAVRKN010000020.1, forward strand.
GGTGAATGAATTGATATTGATTGGTAACCATGAGAAGGTGAATCCGGAGATCATAGATGACGGAAAAAACGCAAAAGGCGTTGAAAAACGTGTCCTTATAGGTCTAAAAGAAGGTGCCCCAAATTACATAATGAGGCATTTCAAGATAAAGTCAGGTGGATTTACACCGGATCATGCACATCCATGGGAACATGAGGTTTACGTGTTGAGTGGAAGTGGAATTTTGAAAACATCTGATGGCGAAAGAAGCATAAAAAGCGGGGACTACGTCTTCATTCCTGCAAATGAAAAGCACCAATTTCGCGCCCAAGATGATCCCATTGAATTCATATGTGTAATACCCAAATACGGGCAATAAAAAATAGGTGAATTTAGGAGGAGGAAGCGAATGGACTCAGAAGAATTTCTTAAAAAGGTTAAGAATTACGAGTATTTGGATTTAAAAATCTACGATATCTACGGAAGTTTAAGACATGTAACTTTGCCTTCAAGTTACGTCAACGCTGCTCTTCTAACAAATGGAGTGGGTTTTGATGCCTCAAATTTTGGTTACACTCACACAAGTTTTAGCGATATGATAATCGTTCCAGATTTATCCACTGTGATGGAAGATCCTTTTGCGGAATCAACGCTTTCGGTGCTCTGCGATGTGACCTTAACAGACAAAACGGTCTTCAACTGGTACCCAAGAAATGTTCTAAAAAATGCCATCAAATATGCAAAAGAACTTGAAATTGCCACAAAGATGATCGTTGGGCCAGAGATGGAATTTAACATCTTCAAAAGCATAACGCACGAAGTGTCAAAAAAGGCAATATACGTTAAGATAAAAAGCGATGAAACAAATTGGCCGATAATGAATGAACCTGCCATTTCCGATGAAAAAGGATACCACGTACTTCCACCATTTGATTCAACTTACGACATGAGAAATGAGATCGTTTCTATATTGACTGAAATGGGAATGCCTATAAAATATCACCATCATGAAGTTGGAATATCTCAATTCGAGATCGAATTTCAACTGTTTGATGCTTTAGAAGCCGCAGATTTGATTCCCATGCTCAAATACGTTGTCAGAAATGTAGTCCACGATTATGGATATGTTGCGAGTTTCTTGCCAAAGCCACTTTACGATCAAGCGGGCAATGGTATGCATGTTCACCAATATCTTGTAAAGGGCACGAAAAATATTTTTGACGATCCGAATGGACTTTATTCTCTTTCAAAAACGGCACTTTCCTACATAGCAGGGCTTTTAAAACATGCACCAGCCGTCATGGCCTTTACAAATCCATCGACAAACTCTTACAAAAGGCTTGTTCCAGGCTTTGAAGCGCCGACAAAACCGGCATTTGGCCTTGGCGACAGGAACTCAGCCATAAGAATTCCAGCCTATGTTAACGATGCAAAGGCCAGAAGGATAGAGTTCAGGGTACCCGACGCAACGGCAAATGCCCATTATGCAATGGCTGCGATGTTGCTTGCCGGAATAGATGGCATAAAAAAAGATCTCGATCCACAAAAAGAAGGATTTGGTCCTTTCAACGGAAATGTATCAAACGTTCCAGACCTTCCATCGAGTCTTGACCAATCTCTTGATGCTTTAGAAAGAGATCACGAATTTCTTTCTCAGGCTTTTACATCGGATTTGATAGAAACATGGATAGAGAAAAAGCGCCAAGAAATAAGAGTTGTCAATTCAATACCCAATCCAATAGAATATGAACTTTATTTTGGAATTTAAGACGGTCTTGCGACCGTCTTAAATTTTTTCTGCTATCGATTTTGCTTGAAGGAAAAGCAAAAGATAATCCTGTCCTCCCGCTTTAGAATCCGTGCCAGACATGTTAAAACCGCCAAATGGCTGAACGCCTATAAGGGCACCTGTTATTTTTCTGTTTATGTAAAGATTGCCGACGTAAAATTCGTCTTTTGCCCTTTTTATCCTACCTTTATCCGTCGTGTAAATTCCACCTGTCAAACCATACTCAGTTGAATTGAATATTTTAACGGCATCATCAAAATCCTTTGCCTTTATTACAGACAAGACTGGCCCAAAGATCTCTTCTTGTGCTATTCTGGCATTTGGATCTACGTCTGAAAAGATCGTCGGTTCTATGAAAAATCCAACATTTCCAATTCTATTTCCTCCAAGTACCAATTTTCCTTCTTTCTTACCGATTTCTATGTAACCCATGATCTTTTTAAAGGCCTCTTCGCTGGAAACGGGTCCCATCCAGTTTTCAAAATTGGAAGTATCCCCAACCTTTATCTTTTTAGCCCTTTCGATTATTTTTTGAAGTAATTTATCGTATATGGCTTCAACGGCTATGACCCTTGAACAGGCAGAACATTTTTGACCTTGATTGCCAAACGCACTTACCACTATTCCATCGGCAGCGGCATCAAGGTCTGCCGTTTCGTCCACAACAATTGCATCCTTTCCACCCATCTCAAGTATGACACGTTTTATCCATTTTTGGCCTTCTTGATGCTTTGAAGCAAGTTCATTTATTCTTAATCCCACGTCCTTTGATCCTGTGAAGGCTATGAAACGCGTTTTAGGATTTTTTACAAGATAATCTCCGACTTTCGATCCTGCCCCAGGGACAAAATTGAAGACGCCATCTGGAAGGCCTACTTCGGCGAAGATTTCAGCAACCTTTGCCGCTATGACGGAAGCGATGGAGGCTGGCTTCAGAAGCACGACGTTACCGCTAACTATTGCGGCAGCCGTCATGGCAGTTAAGATGGCAACTGGAAAATTCCATGGTGGAATGATAACGCCAGTTCCTATTGGGATGTATCTGACCTCATTTTTCTCTCCAGGAATTTGGTATGGCTTATACTTTTTTGAATATCTTAAGGCTTCGCGAGCATAATAATTCAGAGCATCTATGGCCTCGGCAACATCTCCATCTGCTTCCGTCCAGTTTTTGCCGACTTCATAGACCATCCAACTGTCGAGTTCATATCTTTTTTCATCCATTATTTTGGCAATCTGTAAAAGGTATTTTGCCCTATCTGTGGCCTTCGAAAATCTCCATTTTTCAAAAGCTTTTTCGGCCGCATCAAAAGCCATATCAATTTCTTTTTCTCCACAATTTGCAACGTACCCAACTATTTCAGATGGATTTGCAGGATTGATGGAAGTTATCTTCTCATCGGTCTCCATCCATCTCCCACCTATAAAAGCCTTGTAAGTTTTTCCGAACTCTGCTTTTGTCTTCTTAAGTGCCTCTAACATCTTTGACTTATCCTGTGGAGATTTGAAATCAAGAATTTTCATATTTCTGAATGCTTCAAGTTTCATATGCTTTCCTCCCTTAAACGACGTTATGTTCTCTTTCAATTCCAATTGCAAATCTATCCATTTTTAAATTGCTTAAATCCGTTGTAATAGTTCTACCGTGAATGATCATCTCCGCAACAGCCTCTCCAACGGCCGGTGCCAACATGAAGCCATGACCACTAAATCCCGTTGCGTATATGAAGCGTGATATGTCCTTGCTTTCATCTATTATAGGTTGAGCGTCTGGAGACATATCGTAGGCCCCCGACCATTGTCTTACTATGTGAAGATTTTTGATAATGGGGAAATCTTTTACCATCTTTGTGGCCATTTCCTCTAAAAATTCTATGGTATTTCCCGTATCTTCCCCGCTGGCAGGGTTGGCATCGCCTTGCCCCATTATCAAAGAACCATGACGTGTTTGTCTTACGTAATAATTATGGTTGAAATTTATGACGAGTGGATCAAGGAAATGATTTACGGCTTCAGTCACGAGTATCTGATGGCGTTCTCCTTGAACTGGGATCTCAATCCCCACCATCGAGCCTATCTTGGGGGACTCAAAGCCCGCTGCATCCACAACAACATTTGTGCTTACATATCCTTTGTCTGTTTGAACACCTATTATTTGCCTGTTTTGCACATCTATCCCAGTAACCGTTGTGTGAGTCAAAAATTCTCCTCCCATTTTTCTTATGGCAAGCGCGTACGCTATGTTGGCCACTTGAGGATTTGCATGACCATCGCTTTTACACCAACTGCCCAACTTCACACCTTCAACATTTATGAATGGGAATTTTTCTTTTATCTCATTTCGAGTTAATATTTCAACATCAAGGCCTTGCGATCGTTGCATGTTAACATTTTTCACAAAATCATCGGATTCGGCATCCGTGTAAGCCAAAAGTAAGTAACCACCCTGGTAGTACTCTATGTCCATGCCGACGTCTTTTTCAAATTGTTCAAAAAGTTTTACACTTCTCATGGCAAGTTTGACGTTGAGAGGAGAAGACCACTGTTGACGTATGCCACCGGCGCATCTTCCAGTCGATCCTGAAGATATGTAAGACTTCTCAAAGACGCACACATTTTTAATTCCCATTTTCAGCAGATTGAAAGCAATCGCGCTTCCAATTATTCCACCGCCAATTACGACAACAGACGCCTGCTTCATCATGATTTATCACCTCTTAGGAAGGCAGAAAATTCGACTGGCTTTACCGGTGGTCTCGAAGTTCCATGAGAAAGCTTTGATATTGGGATGCCCGTCTTTCTTGAGATTATTCCAAGAGTTATCATTTTGCAATTTTTACCTCCGCATGGCCCCATGGTAACCCTCGTCATTCTCTTTATTTCCTCGAAATCTGTTACACCTGAATCTATGACTTTTTCTATCTGATCAACGGTAACTTCTTCGCACCTGCAAACAAAAGGACTCTCCTTTTGAGGATATTTCACGTGCCTTACAACGTCCACAAATTCCCTTGGCAATTCAACATACACGATGTTTGTCTTATTTGGATTTTTAACGACTCTTTTAACGGTGAGATCGCACACGTAATTTCCATCTCTATCCATTCCCCACATTTTTTCGTTCGATTTGGGAAGTGGCAAAAACTCGTAAGGTATGCCAAGCGTCGCATTTGGAGATTCGTCTAATTTTTCCATGAAAATGGCAAGTCCCGGACACGCCGTGACGCACACGGCACAGCCGGTGCATTTCGAAGGATCTAATACGGGCGGTGTGTTTATGTTCTCTCCAACCTTTATCGCATCAAATTTACACGCTGATTCACAAGAATTGCAAGGTATTTCTTCTGTACATTCTATAACGGCATGCAATTTCTCACTTTTTATTGGAATTGGAGGGAACTTGGGTACCTCCATCTTAGGTGTCTTTATTCCCATCTTTTCAAGGCCAGCCCTTATCTTTGAAGATTTTGGGCCACTTCTGAAAATATCAAGAGTTTTGACCTCTTCTGAGATTTCTTTCTCAAGATCGATTTTTTTCAGATCCTCAACAATTTGCATCGCTGCTAATTTTCCCTCTATCATTGCCGTTGTTGCTTCCTCTATTGAAGAAACGTCTCCAGCCACGAAGACGTCTGGATTCGTCGTGCGCATTCTCATGTCCCTTACAGGCACGTAACCCCCAAGTTCTGGAATGTAATCAATTTTACACTTTGCCTGTTCCGCCAACTCTGTAAGAGGCGTAAGACCAACTGAAACGCATATCGTATCGACAACAATCTCCTTTTCTGTTCCTGGAACAACGTTGAATTTATCGTCTACTCCAGCGATAATTGCGCCCTCAACTGATTCATCGCCTATCGCCTTCACTATCGTATGCTTCAAAAGAATTGGTATTCCAAGCCTTTTTACTTTATTCGCATGAACCTCATATCCTCCAATTTTATCGAGCGCTTCAACTATTGCCCTTACCTCAACGCCTGTTTGAGCAAGTTGGTAAGCCAAAATGAGCCCTATATTTCCAGAGCCGATTATCAAAAAGCGCTTCCCTGGAAAGATGCCGTACTGATTCATAAGAGTTTGAATTGCACCTGCTCCGTAGACGCCTGGGAGGTCTGAATTGACAAATGGGAGTTGCCTTTCCATGGCACCAGTGGCTATGATGAGCTTTTTGTACTTTACTTTTTCTTCATGGCCATTCTTAACGTAAGCAACTGTGTTTTGTGGATATATGCCAATTACCGTAGAAGCAGTTAAAATATCTATAGGCTTATTTTCGATCTCACTTATCAATTTTTGTGCGATCTCAAAACCTCTCGTTGAAGCGTAATGAGCATGATCACCGAAGAATTTATGAGTCTGCTTTACGAGTTGTCCGCCGAGCGTATCATTTTCATCCAATATCAAAGTCTTAACTTGATCTCCAAGCACATTTGCAGCCGTTAGCCCTGCAGGTCCTCCACCTATGATGACAACGTCATATTCCTTCATACGATATCGCCTTTTTCATGTTGACGTTTGATCTGCATTCCATCTCTGACCTTTGTCATGCAAGATCGGACATTTGGTATGCCGTCTATTTCCATGAGACACGAAGAACATTTGCCAACTGCACAGAAAAATCCTGCGGGTCTTCCGTTGATCGGAGTATACCTGAAAACTTTTATGCCCGCAGCGTGCAAGGCTGCTGCGACGCTTTCGCCTTCGTAAGATTCTATTTCGTTGCCTTCAAAGAAAATCTTTACGCGTTTCTTTCTCGTGAAACTAAGGATAGGATGCTCTAAAATCCTTCCTTTCATATGCTTCCTCCTCTTTTCTTTCTCTATCTTTGGTTCCGATACAATTTTACCATACAAAGAATCTTTACCCTTACTTATCACTCAATAATCCCAAGTCCCTAATGTCTATTCACCGGTTAAGTGTCACTGTATTTGCTATTCGCCATGCGCTGTTTCTTGATCGGCTTCGGCAGGCACCCTCTCGATGTCTGGTCCTCGCTTCGCTGCGGAGGC
>JAVRKN010000021.1:0-14836 GCA_031962405.1 Athalassotoga sp.
TACCATTCTCGCTTAAAGAGACCGTCGTTGGAAAGCCATCCGTTTTGTAAAACCAGTCCATGTGGCCGTTGTTCACGGCACAAACGTAGCCTGTTGGATTAAATCCACTTTGATCTGTGATGACGTAAGCAGTCCCTGCTTTTGAAATGACAGGCGTACCGTTAACATTTCCACCTATGTTGATCGTCCAAAGCAATTTCCCATCTTTATCTAAAGCGTAGAATTCTCCACTTTCAGTTCCAAAATAAATCGTTCCATCATTTCCAACTCCGACGCTTCCGTCTATCATCGAACCGCTCTTGTATTCCCATTTCAATTTGCCATCACTTTCTAACGCGTAAACATCTCCCTTGACATTTGAGAAGTATATACTTCCATCTTCTCCAACGACCGGATTTGATCTGATGGGAGCCTCTGTTTTGTATTCCCATGCCAACTTTCCATCTTCGCTCAATGCATAAAGTGTGCCTGAATTGTTTCCGAAATATATCATTCCATTTGAGACCGCGGCAGTTGAATTTATTGAATCATCGGTTTTGAATTTCCATACAAGATGGCCATTCTTGTTTAAAGCGTAGAAATCACCGTTGTTGGTCCCAAAATATAGGTTTTGACCGCCGATAGAAACTCCGGAGAATACCTGACCACCAGTTGCAAAGTCCCATTTCAAATTTCCATCTGGCTTTATCGCATACATCTTCCCATCATAGGAACCTATGTAAATTGTGTCGTCATCGCCCAAAGTGGGAGAAGCAAGTATATGTCCTCCCGTTTTGTAAGTCCATTGGACAATTGAACTTGTCGAATTGACATTTTTCCCCGGTGAAGGAATTAAAAATCTGCCAATTATTATAAGGCCTACAAGTATGAATGACCACAAAAACCACCATGAAAATCTTTTGTTGTTCATACCTCTACCATACCAAAATCCGATTTTAAGTGATTTAAAAGATTTTGAACGTCTTTAACTTTGAAGAAATGTGATTCGCAATCACAATCTGAAGACCCAAAATGTGGGATTCCACTTTCGTACTTGGATATCGATCGTGCTATTTCACATTCCATGGTTTTTGGAGATTCTTTGATGAAGATCTTGGAGATGGCAGAATCTCCGCTTTTCAAAAAATAATCTATGTGCCAAAATGTTTTTTTGTTTTGGGAAAGATGCCTTTTTATTCTATTTTCAAGACCATTTTGGGCCGATCCAACGTACGCGTAAGTCCCACTTTCAAATGTTATCTCTCCAAGTGATCCAACTTTGATTTGCTTTTTGTTTTTTAAATCGATCACGAGCACATAAACGCCTTTTTTCAATATATTCTAACCTCTTCTCAGTTTGTCGCTTTAACAAGCAGAGAAAGATCTCCAAAATTGAGGAAAAGTTGATCAAGATTTTTTAGGAATCCCAACCTGTTCAATCTAAGATCCTCTCTTGGAGACATGACAAAGACGGTATCAAAATACTCGTCTATTGAAGGTTTAAGAGATCTTAGATGTTCAAAAGCCTCTTCGTAATTGAGGTGATCGAGTGCCTCTTCGATCTTTGGCTTTTCTTCCGTGTATGCGGAGAAAAGTTTCTTTTCATTTTCGTCGAAGAGATCAACATGGTACTCGAATGAATCGTGATTTTTTGATATGTTGTGAACTCTTGTGTAGGCAATTATGAAATCTTCAAATCCCAACTCTTTTCTACTTTTTTCAATTGCCTTTGCAGAAAGAGTTGCTCTAAAGGGTTTATTCCATAATTCGATGACCGCTTTTGAAACATCTTGAGATATGTCTAAACTTTCTCTCAAAAGGACATCAAGCCTTCCCTTGAAAAATGATGCCAAATTATCCATCGAGACTTTTTTGTTCAAGACATTTTCTGTTAGCGATATCAGCACTTTTAAATCTATATCCCATTCAAAATGGTTTAAAATTCTAAGTATGGCAAAAACCTTTTTTCTTAAAGCATAAGGATCCCGTGAGCCAGACGGAATCTCTCCAATAGCAAAATTTGCAACGATTGTATCAATTCTGTCGGCAATGCCAATCACCGCGCCTATCGTGTCAGAGGGAAATTCTCCCTCAAGTCCGTCTGGCACATATTGTTCTCTTATGGCAAGGGCAACCCTTGGATCTTCATTTGCGGCGTAGATACTTCCCATAATGCCTTGAAGTTCTGGAAATTCGTATATCATGTTTGTACCGAGATCGCTTTTTGACAAAGTTGCGGCCCTTTCAACGAGTTTCAATTCGGCCTCACCGAAATTCAGAAAAGTTCCTATTTTTAAAGCGATTTCTTTGATTCTTTTAACTTTATCCATTAAAGTACCAAGATTTCTTTGGAAGGTCATCTCGTTGAGTTTTTCGTTGAAATGTTCAAGTGGATATTTGAGATCTTCCATTTGGTAGAATTTAGCATCTGAAAGTCGTGCATTTATAACTTTTTCATACCCATTTTTAACATTTGACGCACGAGAAGCGGGCCCATCTTGAAAGGCTAAAAATTCTCTTGAGACCTTTCCATTTTTCCTTGTTATGAAAGTTCTCTGATGATGTCGAAGCACCGTTCTCAAAACGGGCTCTGGTAGTGTGAGGTAATCTGATTTGAATTGTCCAATTACCGGCTGCGGATACTCCGTTATCATTGATATTTCACGAACAAGTTCATCATCTGGTATCACTTCAAGCCCACAGTTATTTATTCCGTCTACGATCATCTTTTCCCTTTCTCCATTTCTCAAAATAACCATGGATTCTTTCATGATATGATCGTAATCATCGGCCGATTTAATCGTGACGTACTTATCAAAATATCTGTGAGATTTTGTGATGTTTGAAGCCTTTTTGCCCATGAATTCAAAAGGAACTATCTCCTCATCGAGGATAGAAATTATAGAATGAATTGGGCGTGTGTATGAGAACTCTCCATTTCCCCACCTCATCGGTCTGCTAAATTGAAATGCATTCAAGACAGACGGAAGTATTTGTGGAAGCACTGCTTTTGTTTCTAATCCCTTCTCAAATTTTTTCAAAAAGACGTATTTCCCGCCTTCGAATTCGGATACTTCAACCTCTGAAAGTTGGGCATTGTTAGATTTTAAAAATCCCTCAAGAGCCTTGGTTGGTTTCCCATCTTTGAAGGCAACATTTTCAGAAGGTCCCTTTTTTGTCCACACAGTGTCTCGCTGTTTCAAAGAAATGTCTCGGATGATGAATCCAAATCTTCTCGGAGTCGAGAAAACGTCTATTCTACCGTGATCTATTCTTGCTTTTTCGAGGGCATCTCTTACGTTTGTTTCAAGCGTGTTCAAGATCGTTTCTATGTCAGATGGAGGCATTTCTTCAAGTAACAATTCGAGAAGATAATCAGACATTTACAACACCCACTTTTATGAAATTTTCAGCGCATTTTTTTGCCATAGATCTTATCCTCGATATGTAATTTTGTCTGTGAGAAACGGAAATGGCGCCGCGCGCATCGAGCAAGTTAAAGACGTGAGATGCCTTTATTATCTCGTCATATGCCGGTCTGTAAAGATCGACATTTATGAGATTCTCAAACTCTTTTGAATGTTTCTCGAAAAGATCGAAAAGCATCTGAATATCGGCAATTTCAAAGTTGAATTTTGAAAATTGTCTTTCATTTTCAAGGTATAAATCGCCATACGTTGTGCTTTCATTCCATTTGAGATCGTAAACATTTTCTGTGCCTTGAAGGTACATGGCGATTCTCTCAACGCCGTAGGTTATCTCCAGCGGAATCCTTTTGAGTTCTATGCCACCAAATTGCTGAAAATACGTGAATTGCGTTATTTCCATTCCGTCGAGCCAAACTTCCCATCCTATGCCCCATGCGCCAAGCGTTGGAGATTCCCAGTTATCTTCGACAAATCTTATATCGTGATCTTTTATACCAAGACCCAACTTTTCAAGCGATTCAAGGTAAAGACCTTGTGAATCTTCTGGAGATGGAAGAATTATAACTTGATATTGAAAGTATCTCTGCATTCTGTTTGGATTATCGCCATACCTCCCATCGGTAGGCCTTCTGCACGGTTGAACGAAAGCAAATCTTCCATCTTTTTGATTCAAAACGTTGAAAAAAGTTGTGGGATGGTATGTGCCTGCTCCCATTTCCATGTCGTACGGCTGATCTATCACAACCCCATTTTTAGACCAAAATTCATTTAATCTGGATATTAACTCCTGAACGTTCATCAAAAATCTCCCTCTCGAATGACTTTTGCACACCTTGAACAGAGTGTTGGATGCGCTTCATCTTCACCGACGGTTTCAGAATACTTCCAGCATCTTTCGCATTTTTGCCCATGGGCGTGTTTAACTTTCACCTCTATGTCTTCTCCTTTGACAAGCGAAACGGCCGAAACTATCATGATATCCCCCAAATCAGGTTCAACGCTCTTTAAGACCTTTAAATCTTCATCATCAACCCTTATCTCAACTTCAGCCTCAAGGGGATGACCGATGCGTCCATTTTGCCTTTCAACTTCAAGCGCTTTTAAAACAGAATCGCGCACATTTCTTATCTTTGACCATTTTTCAAGCATGGTTCTATCAATCTCTTTTATCTCTGGCCAATCCTCTAAATGAATGCTTTCAAGATTTTTGAATGGTATCGTTGTGTATATTTCTTCAGTTGTAAATGGAATGATGGGAGCGAGCAATTTCAAAAGATCCATTCCGATCTTGTAAAGCGCTGTCTGGGCCGATCTGCGCTTGGTTGAATTTTTTCCATCGGCGTAAAGCCTGTCCTTTAGGATATCAAGATAGAAAGCGCTCATGTCTATCGTCATGAAATCAGAGATGGCATGATACACTTTGTGAAAGTCAAAATCATCGTAATATTGAGTTACATCTCTCACGAGTTCGTTCAAAAGTTCAAGGGCATATCTGTCAATTTCGAGCAAATCATCGACCTTGTCTTTCTTTGGATCGAAGTCTGCAAGATTTCCAAAGATGAATCTTAAAACATTCCTGATCTTTCTGTAAGCATCGACTTGTTTTTCTATTATGCCCATGGATATCCTTACGTCATTTTTGTATTCCGTTGACGAAACCCATAATCTAAGCACGTCGGCACCAAACTTCTTTATGACGTCAAGGGGATCTATCACATTTCCAAGAGATTTCGACATCTTTTGATCATTTTCGTCTCTTATAAACCCATGCGTGAGCACACTCTCGTAGGGCGGCCTTCCATCTCTTATCATGCCGAGCAAAAGCGAAGAATGAAACCAGCCACGGTGTTGATCTGTGCCTTCAAGATAGAGTGCTGCAGGGTAAAGTCCTCTCGGTTTCAAAACTGCTTCAAAGGATGATCCCGAGTCTATCCACACATCCATGACATCATAGAGCTTTTCGAATTCGTCTCCACCGCATTTTGGACACTTGTACCCTTCGGGAAGCAACTCTTTTGCATCATGCTTGTACCATGCGTCTGATCCTTCACGCTCAACTATTTTGGCAACGTGCCTTATGACGTTGGCGTCCATCACAATGTTTCCGCATTTTTTACACCTAAAAGCAGGTATCGGCATGCCCCAATCTCTTTGGCGCGAAATGCACCAATCTGGCCTTGTCTCTATCATGGAATGAATTCTATTTTCTCCCCACGTTGGTATCCACTTGACATCTTCTTCGATGGCTTTGAGAGTTTTGTTTCTCAGATCATTTTTATCGATCGAGATGAACCACTGTTCCGTTGCCCTAAATATCAAAGGTTTGTGGCATCTCCAGCAGTGAGGATAAGGATGCATGAAATTCTCTTCGGCAACAAGCATGCCAGAATTTTTAAGGTCCTTTATTATAACCTCCTCTGCCTTTTTTATGTTCAATCCTCCGTATTTTGGAAGGTCTGGGATGTAATTTCCATAATCATCAACGGGCGAAAAAATTTCAAGGCCGTATCTCTTACCCGTCATGTAATCTTCTTCGCCATGGCCTGGGGCCGTGTGAACCGCTCCGGTGCCTGTTTCAGTTTCAACGTAATCGGCCATGACAATTGGAACTTCCCTTCCATAAATTGGATCAAACAGTTTTTGAAGTTCAAAAGTACTTCCCTTTGCCGTATCCGTTATTTCGTAATTTTTGATCCCCGCTTTTTTCATCACAGACTCGACAAGTGCCTTTGCAATTAACCACATTTCGTGATCGACGTTTATCCATGCGTAATCAACATCTGGATTCAACGCCACAGCCCTGTTGGCAGGCAATGTCCATGGAGTCGTTGTCCATATTATGACGAATTTTTGTGGATCATCTTTGAATCTGAATTTGACGTAAATGGACTTAGACGTTTCATCCTTGTATTCAACTTCTGCCTCTGCAAGGGCTGTATGGTCAGTCGTGCACCACATGACAGGTTTATTTTCTCTGTAAACCATGCCCTTTTCAACGACATCGGCGAAGATCTCGTAGATGGCCTTTTCGTAATCTTTGTTCATTGTAAGGTAAGGTTTGTCCCATTCTCCAAAAATACCAAGACGTTTGAATTGTTCTCTTTGGACATCAACGTACTTCGTGGCGTAATCTGCACACATTTTTCTTATTTGTATGCGCTGCATGGATTTTATCTTATCCCCTAATTCAAGTGCAACTTTGTGCTCTATTGGCAATCCATGCGTGTCCCAGCCTGGAATGTACGGTGAATCATACCCACGCATCGTCTTGTAACGTACAACGATATCTTTGAGTACTTTGTTCAAAGCCGTTCCTATGTGTATGCTGCCATTCGCATAGGGAGGGCCGTCATGTAAAACGTACTTTGGGGAGCCATCGCGATTTTCTCTTATCTTATCGTAAATCTTATGAGATTCCCACTCTTTGAGAATTTTTGGTTCTTTCTCTGTAAGGTTTGCCTTCATCGGTATTACTTCAACTGGCAGATTCAGCGTATTTTTATAATCCATTCAATCCTCCATAAGTTCTTTAACTTTTCTTTTCATCTCGCTCATGTCTGAAGATTTCACAACGTAATCATCGGCAGCCCAACTGGACAGATCGCTTCTGTAATGTGAATAGGCCGTCAATATCAGGATTTTAACCGGTTTTTTCATCTCTCTTATCTTGCCGGCAACTTCAAGCCCATTCATGTCTGCCATCTCGATGTCCAAGGTTACAAGGTCAACGTCATTCGAAGCAAGATATGCAAGGGCCTCTGTGCCGTTTTTAACGGTAAAAACTTTGTAACCTTCGTCTTCCAATTCTTCCTTGATAAGCATCCTTACAGGTTCTTCATCTTCAACGACAAGAATCCTTTTTTGATCTTTGCTCATTTTAGACCTCCTTTTAAATCTATATCCTTCGGGACTCTGACGGTAAAAGTCGTTCCATTTTCGGCATCACTTTTAACGCTTATTTTGCCGTAATGTTCATCTTCGATTATTTTTCGACATATGGCAAGTCCTAAACCCGTCCCGTAAGTCTTCGTCGTGAAAAACGGCTGAAAAATACTTTCAATTTTGTCTGGTGGAATGGGAATACCGTTGTTCCAAACATCCACGTAGACATTATCATCATCTGAATAAACTTTTACCTTTATAACGCCACTGCCTGTCATAGCCTCAAAAGCATTTTGGACGATGTTTATTATGACTTCCTTGAAATGATCTGGCTCAATCTTTATGCAAGGATTTTTTTCGTCTTTTTCGAACTCTATTTTAACACCCTGAAGTTCAAACTTTTCAGAGTACATGTCAACGACCTCTCCAACGATTTGATTCAAACAAGACAAAACGAAATTCCCATGTCTTTCATTACGGCTGAATTCGAGGGTTTGATTTACCATCTTCTCAAGCCTTTTAACCTCGCCTAAAATTATGTCCGTATATTTGGATATCTTCTCGTCATTCGTTATTTTCTTTGTCCTTTGAGCAAAACCTCCTATGGCAGAAAGTGGATTTCTTATCTCGTGAGCTATCTTTGCAGACATCTCTCCCAATACGGCGAGCCTTTCCCTGTTTCTCAATTCAATTTCAAGCATATGCCTTCGAGTTACATCTTCAAACATCGCTATATATCCGGTTATGACGTCCACATTTTGCTCTTTAAGCGGAGAAAAGGTCATGTTCAGGAAAAATTCCCTTCCCCTAAATTTGAAATTGTAATCTGTGAGGCTTATCGTTTCTTTGGCAGTGTAAACTTTTTGAGCCACAGTCAAAATGTCATTGAATTCAGGTCCAAGCATGTTTATATCTGAATTTATCATTTTTGACTTTTCAAATCCGAAAAGTTCAGAACTCTTTTTATTCCATTCAAGTATGACATTTTCTCTGTTGACGACCATTATCGCGACATCTAAATTTTCAAGTATGTTCTGAAGAAATTCTTTGAAATACTCGGCGGAACTCCTCTGTTTTTCAAGGTTTATGGTTTTGTCAACGAGTTCGGCGTAACTCTTCAAAGATTCTATCGTCAACCCAATACTTTCTGAAAAAATTCCAAGTATGTCTATCATATCGTCCGTGATTGGAACATTCGTGTATTTGTTATCAAGTATTATGGCACCGTAAACATCCCGCCTTCCAACAAGTGGGATACAGACGAATTCTTTAACTCCAAGCAGTTGAAGCAAATCTGAAAATTCTTCTCCTCTTTGAGCAACCAACATGGGTGTTACGTGCACGATCCTCGATCTGTTTATGACCCGATCGAAGATGTAATCTCCGGTGTAAGAAAACACTTTTCCTTTGGCGTAAGACGTCAATCCATCGGAAAGGTCTACTCTTAGCGCCTCTTCTTGCAGGTAATGCGCAAAATCGGCATATTTTTCTTCATCAGCCTTTGCGCTTTCCCATGCAGAGGGAACTTCTTTTTCTGAAACGGGACCAAGCCATTCCTTTGCCATCAATACCTTCAATTCCTCATCTTTTTCAAGTAAAAGTGCCCTGTTAAACCTGAAACCAGAATTTGACGTTAAACCAATCATGACAATCTTGTAGATATTCCTCATGTCTTGCGTGTGTCGCAATGCCTGAAGAATCTTTTGCAGGGCGTTGAGAAGCCTTACCTGTTCTTTCTGGTGATTTATGTAATCCTCGCTTTGCTTTTGAATTTCTTTGAGTGCTTTATTTTCTTTTTCAAGTTTTGTGTAAAGTTCAATCTGAGTTATGGCCATTTTCAAGCGATTTGCAATTGAAACGAGCAAAGACAAATCGAATTCGTCAAAGTGCCTGTAAGTTCTGTAAAAGTCTGTGTTTTTACGGTTCATGAGCATCATAACGCCTATAAGTTGATTGTCTCTGATTATAGGCACACCGATGGTCGATTTAACTTGAAAAGAAAAGATGTCCAAAGTTGCCCGCGGATCTGCCTTTGAAGATGTTGAAAGCAACGGCTCTCTATTTTGCGCTATCCAGCCCACCATTCCATATCCTATTTCAACTCTTCTTTTCAGAATTTCTTCCTCTGATATTCCAGAGGTGTATGAAAGGATAAGTTCTCTGTCTCCTATGAGCCATATCGTGCCTCTTTCTGCATTTGATACTTCAACGGCAAAATCAAGTACTTTTTTGTACAGTTCATCTATGTTTGTACTGACCATTCCTATTTCGTTGTCGAGTTTTTCCATAGTTACAAGTTTAGACATGGTAGCGCGATTGCTTTCTTCTTCAAGTAATATCTTAAGTAAAGTTGCTATTTGAAGACATTGGAGAGAATCAATGCTTTTACCGATATCAAGACCTATGAGCCCCACAAGTTTATCTTTGTATCTTATGGGAATCAATGATTTTCCATTGTGTTCAAATGGAGACAAAAGTTCTGAATTCAAAGTATCGATTTTTATCTTGTATTCTTCAGGTTTAAGAGTTTCTGAAGAGTACATTAATCTCAATTGTTTGTGCTCTTCTTCATAAACGTAAAGACAAACAAATCGAGATCCAGACATATCTTGGATCAAATTTGACATTGTCTTTAAGCGTTCTTCAAAGTTATTCTGATTGAAAATTTCGATAATCTTTTCAAAGTTTGTCAACATCGAAAACCTCTTTGAAATCGTTAATTATTCTTTCAACGTGAGTTCCCATCCAGTAAACCCTTCCACAATTTGGACACTTTTTGAAATGATCTGTCGAGAGGAAAACCCTCTCTGGAACATATTCTTTGACTTCCTCTGGGCTTGCATCTACAAGGATGGAATTACACTCAACACACCTTATAAACGGCTTGATTTCTTTTGAAATTGAATATCTCGCTTCAAGTTCTTTGAGTTGTGTTTTCCAGTCATTTGAAAATATGAGAAAGGATTCTCCTGGATAATCTTCCCATCTTTTTCTTGATCTTGTAAGAAAAATTCTTCCGCTCTCAGGTTTTCCTTCCCATAATTTCGCATCAAAGCCAAGCAAGCGAAGTTTTTTCATGAGCTTTCCTATGGTATCATCACATAAGAAGTTTTTCATATTAAAATTATAACATTAGAGGTGATACTTTTGATAATTGCTCTTTCCCCAATGGCGGGCGTAACAGACAGAAGTTTTAGAAAATTGTGCGCATCTATGGGAGCGGACTTGACTTTTACCGAGATGATAAGCGTAAATGGACTTATCAGAAAAAATAGAAAAACAATCTCCATGCTTCCAGAAAAAGAAGATAAAACTGTGATTCAATTGTTTGGCAAAGAGCCCGCAATTTTTGCCAAAGCAACCGAGATCGTCAGGGACAAAACACTTTGGATAGACGTCAACGCCGCATGCCCCGTTCAAAAGGTTACTAAAAGAGGATATGGCGCATCTTTGATGAGAGATCCAGAACTTTTAAAAGATATAGTCAAAGCCATTGCATCAACGGGTGTAAAGGTCTCAGTTAAGATTCGAATTGGATGGGAAGATCAAAGAAATTTTTTGGATGTTGCAAGAGCGGCAGAAGATGGTGGCGCATTTTTAGTCACAATCCATGGAAGGACAGTCGAGCAATTGTACACAGGGAAAGCAGATTGGGTGCCGGCAAAGATTTTAAAAGAGAATTTGAAAATAAAAGTAGGTGTGTCTGGCGACATTTTTACACCGAATGATGCCGTTAACGCTTACAAAGAAACAGGTGCCGATTACATCTTCATCGCTCGAGGCGCAATTGGAAACCCATGGATTTTCAAGCAATCTAAAGATTTGTTTGAAAAAGGAGAGTTTTCATACCCATCTCTTGAGGAAAAAAGAGATATAATAAAGCAACATCTTGAAATGGAGATATCAGAACATGATTTTCGTGGTATAATGATATTCAGGAAGTTTTTTGTGAGGTACATGAAAAATCTTCCCGATTCTCATGAGTTAAAAGAAAGAATGATGAAAATAACTGATAAAGATGAATTAAATGTGCTTTTAGATTCTTATTTTTGCAAGCTTATCTCTTGCGAACAAGGAGGCGTTGAAGGTGGAAACATTAAAGGTTAGTTCCAAGTCAAATCCCAATTCAGTTGCAGGTGCTATCGCGGGCGCACTTGGCAAGGAAAACACGGTTGAGATTCAAGCCATAGGCGCTGGTGCCGTAAACCAAGCAGTCAAAGCCATAGCAGTTGCAAGAAGGTTTATCAACGAGAATGGGAAGGACATAGGCATGATACCCGGTTTTGTGGAAATTGAAATAGGCGGAGAAAAAAGAACAGGGGTATCCATGAAGATATTCATAACTGGGCCTTTCCAAAAAGAAAAGAGCGATCAGCAAGCGAGTTCGAATGTGTGATCGTAAGGAGATATAAAGCAAATAATCTTAAAGTGCGCCGAAGGTGAGAATCTTTGGCGCACCATTTTTTAAAATCGGAAATGAAGGGAGGTTAAAAAGTTGAAAAGTGAAAATAAACTTAGCGTCGGAGGACAGGCTGTGATAGAAGGAGTCATGATGAAAGGGCTCAAAACCGTTGTGGCCGTCAGAAAGAAGGATGGAACAATAGTCGTTTCGGACTACGGGCAAATGGTTAGGCCAACGGGATGGAAAGGATGGCCATTCATTCGCGGTACTTTTGTCCTTTACGATTCTTTGGTCAGTGGCATAAAGGCATTGAATCTTTCTGCAAATATATCTGGAGATGAAAATTCTCAGTTAAGCACTAAGGACATATTTTTTGCTTTGTTAGTCGCATTTGGAATGGCAATAGGGCTTTTTTCTATACTGCCAGTCCTTATAACGTCTATTTTTGCACCTTTGAGGCAAAATGGCTTTTTGTTTGCGCTTGTTGAAGGTGGAATAAGAACTGTTATTTTCTTGCTTTACATATGGATAATCGCAATGTTTCCTGATATAAAGAGAGTCTTTCAATATCACGGTGCAGAGCACAAATCCGTTTTCACCTACGAAGCCGGAGAAGCGCTTACAGTTGAGAATGCCAGGAAATATTCGACACTTCATCCAAGATGCGGAACGAGTTTTCTCATGATAACCATGATAGCGGCCATAATTGTTTTTAGCATCCTTGGAGGCCTCGATCCCACAATGAACATATGGTGGAAATTCGTATCGAGAATAGTCTTGATTCCAGTCGTGGCAGGCCTTGCGTATGAATTCCAAAGGGTAACGGCAAAACATCTCGACAACGTATTCTTCAGGGCGCTTGCAAAGCCTGGATTATGGCTTCAAAAGTTCACGACAAAAGAACCAGACGATGCCCAACTTGAAGTTGGGCTCGCAGCGTTGAAAGCGTCTCTAAATGAAGCAGTTCAAACTGTTCCTGAAAGTCAATTCGTCAACAACGAAACGATAAAAGGTGCGAGTAACACGTAGGCTACAATTCATTAGTCACGGATCGGGGAGAGACCTTAACTTTAGAAACATCCTCAAGGCTTTCTCCCCGTGGTTCTTTTAATACAAGGGTCGTTATTATGCCGGCAAAGGATATCACGGCAATTATGACAAAGGTTGTGTTAAATCCCACAGAAGATTCAATTACCGGAAAGAGCAACGTCCCCAAAAAGGCTCCTACCTTCCCGATTCCGGCTGAAAATCCGTGGCCCGTAGTTCTGTACTCGGTTGGGAAAAGTTCAGATGGAAAGACAAATGTCGTGGTGTTTGGACCAAATTCTGTGAAGAAATAACTTATTCCATAGACGAGAAAGAAAAGGCCGATTTGCTTTTCAATGCCAGGCAAGATTCCTATCAAAAGGAAAGAAAGGCCCATCACGGTAAAGCCTATCAACTGAATTGACTTCCTTCCGATTTTATCTATGAGTAATATTGAAAGTATATATCCAGGAACTGCGAAGACCAAGAAAATTAAAAAGGTATAAAGGACCTTTGTTTCAAGCGTCATGCTTGAAGAGATGGCATTAAGCACCATCGGGGTTGAAATTGTATTTCCATAATAAGCGTAATCAAGCAAAAACCAACTGCCAGCCGTTCCAAAGAGTGTTAGCATCAAGGTTTTATTCTTGAAGAAATTCGATAAACCCCCATGCTTTTTTTCCACAGGATGTGCATTTACTTCCACTTTTGAACCAACAAATTGTCCGACAGCCTGGGCAGCCTTTTCTTCATTTCCAAGTACCTGCGCCGTAAAACGTGGCGACTCTGGAATTTTCCTTCTCAAATATATGACCATAAGGGCTGGAATAGCGCCTATTCCGAGCATCAAACGCCAGGAAAGATCTTGCGGTACATTCAATCCCAAAAGTCCTAAAGCCACAAGAGGTCCCGCTATAAGCCCGAGCGCTTGCATTGAAAAGACAAGGCTAACGAGTTTCCCGCGATCCTTTTTGTTAGAATATTCGCTCATTATAACGGCACTTACGGGGTAATCTCCCCCTATTCCGATTCCAAGTATGAACCTCGACACCAAAAGCCACGTGAAATCCGGAGAAAACGCGGACAAAATGGCAGCTCCGGCCATTATCATGGCTTCAACGCCGTAAACGGTCTTTCTTCCAAACCTATCGGCTATTCTACCGAAAATAACAGAACCTATGAGTGCGGAAACCAAAGAGATGCTTCCCAGCAAGCCTATCTGCGAACTGCTTAGCTTCCATATCGGCGCTATCAAAGAGATCGCAATGCCTATTATGAAAAGATCGTAAGCATCGGTAAAAAAGCCCATGCCCGAAACAAACATAGCCTTAAAATGATGTTTTCCCAACTGTGCGTTATCAAGATAATCTTCTATGCTTTTCATTTTTTCACCTCCGTTACCAATATGCGCTTTAATCTTTATCACAGTTTTATCTGCTTTGCTTTAGAATTAAATTTTCGTTATAAAAACATTAAATGTACGCCATGCCCATCGGTGGATCTGGGATGTTGTCAACACAGAAAATTTTTGGAGGGGACGTGATGCCCCAGAGGGATCCTCAGCAACCCTTATTCGTTTCACATCATCCCAAACTTGATGTGGGATCGCATTGAAGTTATTAGATACATGCTGGAGCGGCGAGAGATGAATGAACATTCGACTTTTAAAGTTGAATCAGTATATAATGAATTTGTAAGACGATATTTTATGCAGGAGGTTTTAAATGTACAAAATTGTGCTTTTGAGACACGGAGAAAGTTTGTGGAATAAAGAAAATAGGTTTACAGGATGGACAGATGTGGATCTCACCGAAGGAGGAATCAAAGAGGCTCACAGTGCTGGAGTAATCCTCAAAGATTCTGGTTATCATTTCGATATTGCGTTCACATCTGTGCTTAAAAGGGCCATAAGAACGTTGTGGATAGCACTTGATGAGATGGATTTGATGTGGATACCTGTCGAAAATTCATGGAGATTGAATGAAAGGCATTACGGTGCTTTGCAAGGTTTGAATAAAGCCGAAACTGCCCAAAAGTACGGTGATGAGCAGGTGACTTTGTGGAGAAGATCGGCAGATGTAAGGCCGCCGGCGCTTGATAAAGATGATCCAAGATACCC
>JAVRKN010000022.1:0-7152 GCA_031962405.1 Athalassotoga sp.
TACAGAAAAAGGCGAATATTCTATGATAAAATAGAAAAGTTAGGTCAATTGCCTTTATGATTAAGTTTTATAAAGCAAATTCCAACGCATATGGAGGATTTAATGGGCTATTTTTACGTATACCTTGCCATAACATTGTTTTCGTCAATAGAAGTCGTCTCAAAATTCATAGGAAGTTACGTTGACCCACTTAACCTATGGCTTTTCAGATTACTTTTTGCAATACTAACCCTGCTTCCCTTTGTTCGATTTTCTACCTTGAAAAACTTGACTCGAAAAGATTGGATAAATCTTCTTTGGATAGGAATTGTTCCAGTTGGAATCGGAATGAGTCTTTACCATTTTGCACTTGCAAATTCTCAGGCAAATGAGATGGCAATAATATTCAGCGTAAATCCGATCTTTGTCCTTTTATTTTCAAGATTGTTTTTCAAAGAAAAATTCCCTCTCAGAGTTTACATTGGCATGATTCTTGGCTTCGCAGGCCTTACAGTTACCTCTTATTCTTCTGGATTTAAAGGAGACATCTACGTACTCATCATGATCGTTGCAAGTGCTCTTTTTGCAATTCTAACGGTTTTTGGTAAAACAATAACTCAGCATTCCTCAAGTGCTGCCTTCAATCTAATGACCTTCGTCATAGCCGTTCCAGTTGTTTTAATTGAAATGATGATGTTCAAAGTTCCAATTGAAATTTCTCTCAAAGCCTTACCTTATTTGGCATACATAGGAATTATCACAACGGGCATTGCCTATCTTTTCTTTTTCAAGGGTATTTCAAAGATAGGAGCCAGCCTTGGATCAATGGCTTTCTTTGTAAAACCATGGATAGCCTCTTTTCTTGCCTTTATAATACTTTCAGAAAAATTAACCACCCAACTGATCGCGGGTGGTATACTCATGGCCTCTTCGCTCGTTATGGCTTACTGGCCGTCAAAAAAATCTTAACATCCAAGATCCTTTTTCTTTTGTTCATATTCTTCTTTCGTTATTTCACCAGACGCGTAGCGTTGTCTTAAAATTTCGCAAGGCTTATCCGTTATGTTGGAATCATGCCAAGTAAATAAACCTATTCCATACCTGAAAAATAGGTAAAACACTATGAAAAAAATAGCAATCCCGGCTATATCCCATATCAAACTCCAAGAACCATAGCCCCACCAGAAAGGCCAAAAGAAGATCACACTATCACCTCCTAAAATGGTTCGTTATGGGAAGTCTTCTATCTCGACCGAATGCTCTAAAGGTTATTTTCACACCAGGTGGAGATTGCCTCCTTTTGTACTCGCTCAGATCAACGAGACGTATTGTTTTCTTAACGGTTTCAACATCAAAACCCATTTCCGTGATCTCTTCCAAAGATAAATCCCTTTCAACGTACATTTCAAGAATTTTATCGAGTACATCGTAAGGTGGAAGCGTGTCTTGATCAACTTGATTTGGTTTCAATTCGGCAGAAGGGGGTTTTATAAAGACATTAGAAGGAATGATTTCTCTTCCAACCTTTGAGTTGTACCACCTGCAAACTCTATAAACCATGGTTTTGTAAAGATCTTTTATCGGTGCAAATCCTCCGGCCATGTCTCCGTAAAGGGTAGAATAGCCCGTGCTCATTTCCGATTTATTTCCAGTTGTAAGTACAAGCCACCCGAATTTATTTGAAAGTGCCATAAGGTAATTTCCGCGGATCCTTGCCTGAAGATTTTCTTCCGTTATGTTTGGTTCAGTTCCTGCGAAGGATTCTTCCAGTGCTTTAATGTAAGCGTTATAAACATCTGTGATCTTGATCTTCAACGTTTTTATACCAAGATTGTTGGCAAGCATTTGAGCATCTTCAACACTTGACTTCGATGAATACATCGAAGGCATCATGACACCTATGACGTTTTCATTACCAATGGCCTCTGTGGCTATAACGGCAACTAAAGAGGAATCTATCCCTCCACTTAAACCTATTAATACCTTTTTAAATCCATTTTTGATCACGTAATCCCTTGTCCCCAAAGTTAGCGCTTTAAAAATCTCCTCTTCAATTGTAAGAACGGGAGAAATAACGTTTGGAATTCTATCTCTTTCTTTCGATTTCAATTCAACACGAATTAAATCCACTTCACTTTCCCTTGCGATCCTTTCTCGCCTTCTTGGATCGTGAAGGTTCATACTCACTATGTTGGGAATATCGATGTCGGCAAAAAGAATTTCTTCTTCGAAATCCTTTGCCCTCGCTATGGTTGTCCCGTTTTCATCCACGACAAAACTATGACCATCAAAGACAAGTTCATCTTGACCTCCGATTGTATTAGCATAAACTATTGCTGCTCTGAGATCTGATGCCCTTGTCTGAATCATTTTTTCTCTTGAAGCACCTTTCATCACGTTGTAAGGAGATGAGGAAATGTTAACCAATACCATCGCCCCGTTGTTAACTTCGTCGACTATGGGACCATCAGGTACCCATATATCTTCACATATGCTAAGACCTATTTTGGCGCCATTTAGTTCTATGACCATTGGCTTTTTCCCAGCGGCAAAATATCTTTTTTCATCAAAAACACCGTAATTTGGAAGAAGAATTTTATGATAAACTCCGATCAAACTTCCGTTCTGAATCACAGCAGCGGCATTGTATATATCATCTTTCATGTCTACAAATCCAACTATGATGATTTCATCTCGACCTGAGGTGAATTTTACCAGTTCATTAAGCGCTTCAAGATTTTTCTGGATAAATAAGTGTCTAAAAAGCAGATCTTCTGGTGGATATCCTGTTATGGCAAGTTCGGGAAAAATGATCACATCAGCCTTGAATTCTTTAACTTCTTCTATTGATGAAAAGATCTTGTTTAAATTTTCTTCAATGCCGCCAACGACGAAATTTTTTTGGACAACGGCAAATCGCATCTTCCTCAAATTTTAACACCTTCTAATTCGTTAAGAAGTTCAACAACGCTTTTTTTGAATTTCGGATGAATGTAATTTGGCGCAATTTCTGCCAACGGCTTAAGAACGAATTCCCTGTTTTGCATGTCCGGATGAGGTATGATAAGATCAACGAAATTTATTATCTTGTTATCGTAAAATATTATGTCTATATCGATTATACGTGGCCCCCATTTTGTAGTTCTAACCCTTCCAAGCGATTTTTCTATGTCAAGAAGGGTATCCATCAATTCCATGGGCGCATAAGATGTCTTTACAAGCGCAGCACAGTTGATGAATTTCGGCTGATCTTTTAAACCATAAGGTTCCGTTTCATACATCGTAGATATCCTTAAAAATTCAATGGCTTTCTTTTTCATTTCCTCAATAGCAAGTAATATGTTATTTTTCCTATCCCCAAGATTTGAACCAAAAGCAACGTAAACAAGATGTTCCATCATTACACCCCCATTATGGCATCGACCATTCGCATGGCCTTAACGTTGGCAAATATATCGTGTACCCTTATTATATTTGCACCTTTCATGGCAGCGATAGTGTTTAGGGCTATCGTTGATTCAAGCCTCTCACTTACATCCAAAGGCATTATCTTGTTTATCATCGATTTTCTCGATATTCCAATAAGTATTGGCTTATTGAAACTTTTAAACCTGTCAAGATGGGCTATGAGTTTGAGATTATCTTCGAGCCTTTTACCAAAACCTATTCCAGGATCTAAAATTATTTTTGAATCTTTAACACCGTTTTTTAACGCTTTTTCGATCTTCCTCTCGAATTCATCGTATACTTCTTTGATAACATCTTCATAATACGGATTAACCTGCATGTCTTTCGGCGTGCCTTTCATGTGCATTAAAACGATCGGAACGTCAAAATCGGCGCACACCTTTGGCATCTCAGGATCGAATTCAAAGCCACTTACATCGTTTATCATATCGGCTCCCGCTTCAAGACCGACAATGGCCGTTTTAGCCCTGTAAGTATCTATTGAAATTGGCACATCGCTCACCTTGCGAATCGATCTCACAGCACGATCGATAATCCTTGCCTCATCTTCAGGATTGATCGGTTCTGATCCAGGTCTTGTGGATTCAGCACCCACGTCTATTATATCCGCACCTTCGTTCAGCATTTCAACGGCTTTTCTCTCAACGTCTTCAATTTTAACTCTGCTCGGAGGATAAAAGGAATCATTGGTTATATTCATGATTCCCATCACATAGATTCTTGAAAAATCAAATTCACGTGTTCCTATCTTCATTCAATGTCTCCATCCAGAATTTTTTTAACAAGATCGCCAACAACCTTCGGATCGGCTTTCCCTTTCGTTTCTTTCATCACATTTCCAACAAAAAACCCAACAACAGATGTTTTGCCTTTTCTGTACTGTTCAACAACTGATGGATTATTTTCAATGACCTTTTTGATAACTGGCACAAGTGAACTTTCGTCCGAAACCTGGATTAGATTCCTTTTTTTAATTATATCTTCTGGATTTCCACCGTTTTTGTATATTTCGCCCAAAACTTCTTTGGCCGACAATCTCGATATCTTTCCAGAATTCGTGTATTCCATAAGTACTTTAAGACTTTCAATCGGCACCTTTTCAGAATCGAAATCTGCAGAATCAGCGTTGAAGAGAGCAAGCAGATCGTTCACAATCCAATTTGAAGCATCTTTTGGATCCATCTTTAAAGATACCAATTTCTCAAAATAAGCAGATATTTCCTTGTCTTTCGAAATTATATTTGCATTGTCTTTTGCCAGATTGTATTCTTTAACGTATCTTTCTGACTTTTGATCTGGCAATTCAGGAAGATTCATTTTTATACTTTCAATTTGAGATTTTGAAACTTTCAAAATCGGAAGGTCAGGCTCTGGGAAGTATCTGTAATCGTTCTCTTCTTCTTTTGATCTCAGAGAAACCGTTGTTCTTGTGACAAAATCCCACCCACGCGTTTCATGTTTTACGTCTTTGCCTTCCTTTAGTGCCTTTGCAATCCTTTCTGATTCGTAATCTATGGCATATTGAACATATCTAAAAGAATTTATGTTTTTAACTTCTACGCGGGAACTAGATCTCCCATTATCGTCTACAACTGAAACGTTGGCATCGCACCTTAGCGCTCCTTCTTCCATATTTCCGCTGCAAACACCAATTGTTCTAAGGATATCCCTTAATTTCTCCATAAATTCTTTTGCCTCTTCGGATCTTTCCATATCGGGTTCTGTTACGATCTCTATGAGAGGCACACCGCATCTGTTGAAATCTATCAAACTTTCTTTTGATTCAGTTATATTTTCAGACGAATGTACCATCTTTCCAGCATCTTCTTCTATGTGTATGCGCCGTATTCTTACGCGTTTTCCACTTTCAAGATTCAGATATCCATCGGTCGCTATAGGATGAAAGTACTGGGTTATCTGATATCCCTTTGGAAGATCGGGATAGAAGTAATTCTTCCTATCAAAGCTCGAAACCTCATGAATTTTACAATTAAGCGCAACTCCTGCCATTATGGCAAATTCAACGACCTTTTCGTTAAGCACGGGAAGAGCCCCTGGTTGACCAGTACAAACAGGACATATATTTGTGTTGGGCTTCGCATTTACATCTATTTTACAGGCACAAAATGCCTTCGTTTCAGTCAAAAGTTGTGCGTGTATTTCAAGACCAATAACAGTTTTCATGGTCTAACCTCCGGCAATGGAAATTCTCCCCTTACCATCTCGTAATTTCTCGCAATTCTTAAAAGTTTTTCATCCTCAAATCTATTTGACATGATTTGTAGGCCAATCGGTAATCCATTTATTTTGCCCATTGGAAGACTTATCGCAGGTAATCCGGCCAAATTTGCAGGTATGGTGTAAATGTCTTGAAGGTAGTATTCAAGGGGCGAAGAAAGTTGGCCTATCTTGAATGCCACTCCAGGCGTTGTAGGACCTATTATGGCATCATGGGAACTTAAAATTTGTTTCATCTCGCTAACTATCTTAGATCTGACTCTCTGTGCTTTGTCAAAATACGCATCGTAATAAGTTGCTGAAAGTGTGAAAGTTCCAAGCATTATTCTTCTTTTTACCTCTCTTCCAAATCCCTCATCTTTTGTCTTTGTGTATATGTCGTCTATCGAATCACCATCGAAACTCAATCCATACCTTATGCCATCGTACCTTGAAAGATTTGATGAGGCCTCGGCTGGTGCTATTATGTAATAAACTGCGACGGCATATTTAAGAGAGGGAAGAGAAACCTCATCAACTTTCACACCCATTTTCTTGAAACTATCGATTGCATCGTTCAAAAGATTTTTAACGTTCGCAGAAAGTCCTTCCACAAATTCCTTCGGAATTGCCAATTTAAATCCTTCAATTGAATCTTCAATCTTTTTCAAAAGATCCATTTTTTTCTCGACTGTTGTAGAATCTTTTGGATCTTTTCCGATCAAGATATTCCCTATTAAACCCGCGTCTCTTACATTTTTGGTAAGCGGTCCTATTTGATCGAGAGAAGAGGCAAAAGCCACAAGACCATATCTTGAGACAAGGCCATATGTGGGTTTGTATCCAACTATTCCACAAAAGGACGCAGGTTGGCGGATCGAACCTCCGGTATCAGAACCAAGGGCAAAAGGTACCATACCACTCGCAACCGCAGAAGCAGATCCCCCACTCGATCCTCCGGGAACTCTTTGAAGATCCCATGGATTTTTTGTTGTGAAGAAATAAGAATATTCTGTAGATGCTCCCATGGCAAATTCATCCATATTCGTTTTTGCTATCACAATTCCTCCGGCATCAAGCAACTTTTGAACGGCCGTAGCCGTGTAAGGAGAAACATAATTCTCAAGAATTTTTGAAGCACAAGTTGTCTTTGTGCCTATGACTTCCATGTTATCTTTTACCATAAATGGTATTCCCTTTAAAATGCCGTCTCCGCCTTTGACAAAAGAAGTGGAAATGCAGGCTTTAATTTTTGGATCTATCAAGGCAGTTTTTTCAATGAAATTATTTGTAACTTCTTCAGGGGAAATTTTATTCAACTTTATCTGTTCAATTATCTCTTCAACGCTTAAATTTGATATCATCAAAAACATCTCCGGAACACAAAGGATGTTCCGTTCCTCCTTTCGCAAGTCTGATTTTAATTATAGCACTTTTAATAAGCCAAAAGATGCAGATCGTTCATACGCGATTTATAACAATTTCCGG
>JAVRKN010000022.1:7252-13360 GCA_031962405.1 Athalassotoga sp.
ATTTGCCATGCGCCATTTGTCCTTTTTATGTGTTATGATCTTTCAAAGAAAGGAGAGTGAATTATGGATATCTCAAAAAGAGTTATAGAACACAGAAGATGGCTTCATAAAAATCCAGAACTTGCTTTTGAAGAATTTAAAACTGCCGAATACATAAGAAAGCAACTTGATGATCTTGGAATACCTTACAAGAAAGTCGGTACGGGAACTATAGCGGATTTAAATGTTGGTTCAGATCAAACGATAGCACTGCGAGCGGACATAGATGCGCTTCCAATTAAAGAGATAAGTGATAAACCATACAAATCTCAGATTGAAGGTAAAATGCACGCGTGTGGACACGATGCTCATACGGCAATGCTTTTGACTGCAGCAGAATACATGGTTAAAGAGAAAAAACCTTCAAAAAACGTAAGATTTATCTTTCAGCCTGCAGAGGAAGGTGGATGCGGGGCGTGTGAAATGGTAAAATCTGGGGCTGTTGATGGAGTTGATATGGTCTTTGGAATACACGTTTGGGTAGGCACTCCTTCTGGAAAATTTTCAAGTAAAGTTGGTCCTCTGATGGCTGGGGTGGATGAATTAACTTTATCTGTAAAGGGAATCGGTGGCCATGCCGCATCTCCACAACAAACCGTTAATCCCATCTCCATAGGATCAACGATAGTAAACGAACTTTACAAGATAAGACCTTTAAAAATAGATCCACTCGAAAATGCTGTCATCAACGTTACCGCTTTTAATTCAGGCAATACTTTCAATGTAGTCCCAACAGAGGCAAAAATACTTGGAACAATTCGTACTTTCTCTGATGCCACAAGAAATGAAGTGATATCTAACGTCGAAAGCATCAAAAATATTGCCAATTCTCTTGGAGGAAATGCGGATTTAGAACTAAAAAGAATTGCTCCACCAGTCATTAATTCGGCAGAAGGATTTAATGAGGCCATAAAGGTTATAAAAAGGCTCGGCTTCGAATTTGAAGAGGCTATTCCGACTATGGGATCGGAAGATTTCGCGTATTATCTTGAGAAAGTAAAAGGAGCCTTCTTATTTTTAGGCATACGTTCTGAATCAAAACATGTAACCGCTCCACATCACAGTCCATATTTCGATGTTGATGAAGAAGCGCTACAACTTGGCGTTAAATTTTTTCTCGGACTCACAGGATCAATATAGGAATATAGGAGGAAAATAATATGAGATTAGAAGGAAAAGTGGCTCTTATAACTGGAGCAGCAAGTGGTATAGGACTTGAAACTGCAAAGAGATTTATAACCGAAGGCGCAATCATAGCCGCCTGTGATTACAACGAAGAGGCTTTGAAGAAAGCCCAATCTGAGTTGAAAAACAATTACAAAATTTACAAAATGGACGTTTCAAAGCACGATGATGTTAAGGTGATCGTCGATCGAATTGTTAAAGAACTTGGAAAAATAGATATTCTAATCAACAACGCTGGAATAACAAAAGATAATTTTCTTGTAAGAATGTCAGAAGCAGATTTCGATGCCGTTATTTCCATAAACCTTAAAGGTGTTTACAACGTTACTCAGGCAGTCGTTCCACACATGATGAATCAACGTAGCGGTGTCATATTAAACGCATCTTCAATCGTTGGAATTTATGGGAATATAGGACAAACAAATTATGCCGCTTCAAAAGCCGGCTTAATAGGTATGACAAAGACGTGGTCAAAAGAACTTGCTCGTTACAACATTCGCGTTAACGCCATCGCTCCCGGATACATAAGGACTCCGATGACTGATAGTTTGGCAGAAAAAGTAAAAAATCTCGTGCAAGAAAGGACGCCACTTGGCAGAATGGGAGAACCCATAGATGTAGCAAATGCCTATCTTTTTTTGTCTTCTGATGAAGCGGCATACATAACGGGGCAGGTATTAGGAATTGATGGAGGATTGACGCTGTAAAATTTAAGACATATACTTATTCAACTTTAAAAGTCGAATGTTCATTCACATCTTGCCGCTCCAGCATGTGCTATACGCCATTTGCTGTTTTTTATGATGGGCTCCGGCAGGATGCCTTCGAGATGGCCTCCGCAGCGCCAGCGAGGACCAGACATCGAGGAGGCACCTGCCGAAGCAGAAAAACAGTGACGAGTAACGCGTGACGAGTGATCAGTAAAAACAAAGACAGGGATTAGGGAATAGTGAGGCGGAGAGCATGATGCCCCAGAGAAATCCTCCGCAACGAAGTGAGGACCAGATTTCGACGGGGCATATGCTGGAGCCGATGAAATAGCAAATGGCATATAGCGTCTGGCAGGATGTATCCTGACCTTGTGTTTAACAAATAATTGTTTTATTTTTCATGGTAAAGAAACAAATATATCCTACAATGGAATTGATCCCCCAGGGTGGGGGTGGGGATACGTGAAAGAATGGTTTAAAGGAAAGACGTGAGAATGTGCAGCAAGAAAAGGAAATAAAATTGGACATTGAAGGTATGACGTGTGCCTCTTGCGTAAAAGCCGTAGAAAAATCCCTATCGAAACTTGACGGAGTTTCTTTTGTATCCGTAAATCTTATGGATGAAAAAGCCGTTGTGAAATTTGATCCAACAGTTGTCAAGATAAAAGATATGGAAAAAAGTGTAAAAAAGGCCGGCTATGGGGCATCTCTTATTTTGGACGACGATTACGATGGGGACGAGATGAAACGTAAAAAAATAGTTCACACCTTCAGAAACAGATTTATTTTCTCTTCTATTTTTGCAGTACCATTAGTATTTCTTTCAATGGCCCATACTTTTGGCCTCAACCTTCCTTCGGTAATTTCTCCAGACATTTCTCCTTTAAATTTTGCGCTTGTTGAGATACTACTTGTTATACCAATAATCATCTTCGGAAGAAATTTTTACATAAAAGGCATACCTTTGCTTTTCAAAGGTGAACCTAACATGGATACTCTTGTTGGCCTTGGTACCGGTGCTGCCATAATTTACAGTTTGTTTTCAACTGTTGAGATAATTTTGGGCCATCCACAGTATGTTTCTGGACTTTATCTGGACACGGCAGGCGTAATCGTAGCACTCATCTCTTTGGGTAAATACTTCGAAAATCTTTCAAAATCAAGAACGTCAACTGCGATAAAGAAATTGATGAATCTAAAACCAAAGACTGCGATCTTAAAAATTGAAAATGGTCAGAAGGAAATTCCCATTGAAGAAGTCAAAGTCGGTGATATCTTGATCGTTAAGGCTGGCATGACCGTGCCAGTAGATGGGGTGGTGTTAGAAGGAAATGCCTCAATAGATCAATCCATGTTAACGGGAGAGCCAATTCCAATAGATGCTTCAAAAAATACGTATCTTTCTGCTGGCAGCATAAATTTAAATGGAACGATAGAAATAGAAGCACAAAAGATAGGCAAAGACACCGTTCTTGCGAAGATAATAAAATTGATTCGGGATGCACAATCGTCAAAAGCGCCAATTGCGAGATTGGCAGATGAGGTAAGCGGATATTTTGTGCCAATCGTCATCGGAATAGCCGTCTTAACCTTTGTTGTATGGATGTTGATAGGCTTAGGTTTTGTTTTTGCCCTCACGATGAGCATAGCGGTGCTTGTCATAGCATGTCCATGTGCGCTCGGCCTTGCCACTCCTACCGCGATAATGGTTGGAAGCGGAAAGGCAGCAGAAAATGGCTTACTTTTCAAGAGTGGTGAAGCGCTTGAGATGTTGAGAAAGATAAGGGTTTTTGTCTTTGACAAGACAGGGACAATTACGTATGGAAAGCCCAAAGTTGTAGAGGTAGTACCTGTAAATTACGACAAAGATGAATTGTTAAAGATTGCTGCCTCTATGGCCTCAAGAAGTTCTCATCCCTTAGATAAAGCCATAACCAATGCGTACAAATCGGAATTGTTAGATGTTAAAGATTTTCAGGCTATTGCAGGAAAAGGG
Source organism: Athalassotoga sp. (assembly GCA_031962405.1). Taxonomy (GTDB): domain Bacteria; phylum Thermotogota; class Thermotogae; order Mesoaciditogales; family Mesoaciditogaceae; genus Athalassotoga. Next base: position 11,183 of record JAVRKN010000022.1, read on the forward strand.
ATCACTGGCAGTGTGAATGGTAGACAGGTAAGAATGGGAAATGCAAAATTCATATCATATGAAGATGAAATTCCACTAAAAGATGGAGAAACTCCAATTCTTGTCGAGTATGATGGAAAGGTTATAGGCTTTATTGGTATTTCTGATGAGATAAACCCAACTGCCATTGAAACTGTCCAAACCTTGAAAAAGATGGGAAAAGTTTACATGCTCACTGGAGACAACGCTAAAGTTGCCAAGATCATTGCAAAACAGATAGGTGTAGATGATTTCTTTGCTGAAACGCTGCCAGCACAAAAAGCTCAAATAATAGATCAACTAAAGGCAAATAACGTCAAAGTTGCGATGATCGGGGATGGAATAAACGATTCTGTGGCACTTGCAAAGGCTGATATTGGCATCGCCGTTTCATCTGGAACGGATATAGCGATGGAGACGGCCGATGTGGTGTTGATGAAGAACGATTTGAGAGACATCATCAAGGCAATAGAACTTTCAAAAGCAACTATAAAAAACGTGAAAGAAAATCTTTTTTGGGCTTTCTTTTACAATATAATAGGCATACCCATAGCCGCTGGTGTTCTTTATCTTCCATTCGGCATATCTCTTAATCCCATGATAGCGGCATTGGCAATGGCCTTTTCATCAGTAACAGTTGTTACAAATGCCCTAAGACTTAAGGGCATAAAATTGAAAGGAGATGTCGGAATATGAAATTGTATGTTGATGGTATGACGTGCCAGCATTGCAAAATGCACGTGGAAGAAGCGTTAAGGGGCATAAAGGGAGTAAAAAAAGCCGATGTAAATCTTGAAGCGGGAACGGCAGAGGTGGAAACAAAAAGAGAGATTCCATTTGAAACATTTAAGAATGCGATCGAAGAAGCCGGATATACCCTTGTTAAGATAGAGTGAGTGCGAGATGGAAAAACTTCACGTTCACATGGCGGATCACCCTTTAAAACACGAAGAGGCTTTAAATCTTTTAAAGACGGCACAAGGGCATCTGAATGCCGTCATAAAGATGATAGAAGATGGACGGTACTGTGTGGATATCTCAACCCAACTTTTGGCGATCATAGCGCTTTTGAAAAAGGCTAACACTTCTGTTATAAACAAACATATAGAGACGTGCGTTAAAGATGCCGTCAAGAGCGGAGATGTTGATGAAAAATTGAAGGAATTGGAAACGTTGATGAAATACCTCGAAAAATCCCTGTGAAGGAGGAATAAAATGAAAGTCGTTGAAAAGAAGGTAAAGATTAACGATTTTGAAAGTGCAAAAAATAACTTGAGAGACCTTGTAAAATCTGAGAATTTTGCGGTTCTTGCCGAACATGATTTCGGTGCAATTTTGAAATCGAAGGGAAAGGATCTTGGCAAAAATGCGATTGTTTTTGACATATGTAACGCATCTAAAGCCCATGAGATCCTTAGCATTTCTCCAATCGAGGGAATAAATTTGCCTTGCAAAATCGGAATTTTCCAAGAATCTGATGGATACCACGTTGCCTACCTCGATCCGAAAACAATAGATGTAAAAGATGAAAGATTGAAATCTATTTTCAAAGAGATTAGCAGTATATTAGAGAAAGTAGCCTTGGAACTTTCGGAAAAATGAATGGAGGCAAAGATGAAAAAAATAAATTTTGTCGATGAAAATACAACTATAAAAGAGATATTAGATAAGGATTCATCTATGCAACCTGAACTTTTAAAACTTGGCTTTAACACATGCTGTGCAAAAATGCAAACGCTCAAAAATTTTGCCGAAGAAAAACAATTAGACGTGAAAAAAGCCATGGAAGTTTTGAATGCCAAGATAGAGGAGATAAACGAAATTAACGAAATTCTTGAAGAATCTGAAGGGAAGTGATGAATATGATGTGGTGGTACGGAGGTCCTGGATTTGGAGGATGGAGTGGATACGGTTGGGGATGGGGAGGAGGATGGATCATGATGATAATTGGCATCTTGGGATTTTTATTCTTGATTTGGGGAATAATAACGATTATAAGATGGTCTACAATTGGAAGTTGGTCATCCCACTATCACAGAGGTCATTACAGGCGCTATTATAGAGGCAATAACGACGATGCCATATCTGCACTGAAGATGAGATATGCCAGAGGCGAGATCACAAAAGAAGAGTACGAAAGGATTTTAAAAGATTTGATGA
>JAVRKN010000022.1:13460-14728 GCA_031962405.1 Athalassotoga sp.
TACCTGAAGAGCACGATAAATTTTTGTGAGGTGATATATAATGGATGAAAAATTATTTAAATGTGACATATGTGGTTTGCATTACAGAGAGGAATCTTTTGCCAAAGAGTGCTACGATTGGTGTTCCACTCACAATGGAAGTTGTAACACAGAAATCACCAAACACTCTGTTGAGGCTGAGTCGAGGATGAAATTTTCGATAAAAAAATAACAAGTGATACACAATACGCCAATTTTTTCTCTAACTATAAAACAAAGCATGTCATATGGACATCTAAGAAAGATCTCTGTAAGCGTATGTGGATTGAAGTGTGACAAGACTGGTATAAGAGATGAGTGAAAGAATAAATTCCATCTTTTCAAAAATACACAAAAATTATGACCTCATGAATAGAATCATGAGTTTTGGAATTGATAAGAGGTGGAGAAAGGTTGCGGCCAAAAAAGTAGTAGAAGGTATCGATGAAAATTCGACGATTCTTGACATAGCAACGGGTACGGGAGATCTCGCGATCGCAATTTACGATTTATCCAAAAAATCAAACAAAAATATACGATTAAACGCCATGGACCTAAATGAACAGATGATGGAAATCGCAAAGAAGAAATTTGAAAACAGGAAGATAAATCTAAAATATGGCGACGCGTTGAATATACCGTATCCGTCTGATTTTTTTGATTGTGTAAGTGTTGGCTTTGGAACGAGAAATTTCGATGATCTTGAAATCTTTTCAAAAGAGTTGAATAGAGTTTTGAAGGTAGGGGGCTTTTTTGTGATAATGGATATGGTCTTACCACGGAAGAGATATCAACGAATATTTTTCAAATTTTATTTTCAAATTATACGCTTTTTAGGATATTTAATAGACAATAAATCCTATGAATGGCTTGTCAAGAGCATAGAAAATTTTGATTTTGAAAAATTGAAAAGTACCCTTGAAAAGAACGGATTTAAAAATGTTAAATGTGAAACCCTCCCCTTTGGTATAACTTTCATAATCGTTGGGGAAAAGGAAAAATAACATACTAAACCAACTTTAAATTCCGAATCTTAGCGGAGGACAGGATGCCCTCGAGATGGCCTCCGCAGCGAAGCGAGGACCAGACATCGAGAGGGTGCCTGCCGAAGCCGTAAGAGATGGATGAATGAACATTCGACTTTTAAAGTTGAATCAGTATAAAAGATTTAGAAATTTTATCTGATGGTGAAAAGGTGAATTACAAAGTTGGTGTAAAATTAACGCTTTTGCTTGTATTTGGCATCGCAA
>JAVRKN010000023.1:0-2614 GCA_031962405.1 Athalassotoga sp.
ATTAGGGATTAGTGAATTGTAAGACGAGGGGCATGCTGCTAAAGGATTAGGAATTTAAAGTTGGTTTAGTATATAATAAAGTGAGGTGATTTAATGCTTGACCTTTCAACAAAGAGTTCTTATGCCACGCGTGCAGTCTATGAACTGTCACGTGCATGGAATCGTGGCATTCCAAAGTTAACGCTCAAGGAAATAGTTGCAAAGCAGGATGTCCCCCTTGATTACATGGAAAAATTGCTGTTTCAACTTAAAAAGGCTGGGATTGTATCCACAATACGTGGAAAAAATGGTGGATATGCTCTTTCCAGAAGCCCTTCAGAGATAAAAATATCTGACATAACAACGTTGATGGAAAATCCAGTCAAAAGACTTAATTGCCTGGTAAAAGAAAATTCTAAAAAATGCGATATCTTCGATTATTGCATGATAAAATACGTCTGGAACGATGCTTACATCGCCATGACCAAAGCCTTGTCTAAATACACCTTTCAAGATTTAGTGGATATGGAAAACAAATATGCCGCTCAAGTAAAATCATGAAAGACCTTCTAATAGACAAGAGTCAGGATTTCTTCTTAATTCTTGAGAAAGAAAGGGCAGAGTGGCCTGATTTTTATTTTGAATACGTTAAGAATGCGCCTTACATCTTCTCGAGTTATCATCGCATTTTGAATCTTGATGATGAGGCCATCAAAAAAAGAATACTTTCTTTCGAAAGAAGGTTTTTAGACAGGGTTTTTCAATCTTTGCCTGAGATAGGCCCATTCAAATACGAACTTGCACGTGCTTTCGTTTCAAAAGTGGGCGATATGGATCTAAGCATCTCTGACTTTCATTTTTACATAGTTGGCGGGCTTGATTTTGATCCAGTTACACCTATAGATGAAAACAATACCTTAATAGATGTGTTGGCTTTATACAAAGTAGGTTTTGAAAAGATGAAGGATCTTTGCATGAAAATCAGCGTGGGGAGATGATAAGATGTCAGAAGACAACAAAAAGTATGTTTGTACGGTGTGCGGTTACGTTTATGATCCTGAAAAGGGGGATCCAGACAACGGTGTTAAACCTGGAACTCCATTTTCTAAATTGCCAGATGATTGGGTATGCCCCGATTGTGGCGCTCCAAAGGATGCTTTTGAACCAATAGATTGAATAAAAACAACTCCACTCGATGTGGAGTTGTTTTTTGGGAGGGATTGGAAGATCACTTGCTAAATATGGCTAACATTTCCATTCCTTGAGAATAAACTACCATCGTAAGCGTTCCACCGCTTGGTATGCTCTCATAAACTTTTTGAAAATCTTGTACGGATGTTATCTGGTGGTTGTTCAATGATGTTATAACATCTCCAACTTCAAGCCCAGCCATTCCAGCGTTGCTGTTGGGATCAACAGAGGTTACAACTACTCCACTGATATTCGACGGGATGGAGTATTGCGCTTGATAGGCGCTTGTTATGTTGGCCACTGTAAAACCATTTGCATTGTAAACGTTGGCATTCTGGAAGACGCTCTGAGATGAGAGCACAACTGTAAGATTCAAGTACTCACCATTTCTGTAAACTTTGAGATTAACGGTGTCTCCCGGAGCATATTCGCTTATAACACTGACTAATTTGTCTGCACCCGTTATCTTAACGCCGTTAACTTCAACGATGACATCTTTTATCTTTAGACCAGCCTTGGCAGCCCCAGAATTAGGATAAACGCTCACAACAAGTGCTCCAGAATCTATTTTTATTCCAAGGCTTTGTGCCAGAGAAGGCGTTAAATCTGTTATCTGAATTCCAAGATATCCTGGGCCCTTGCCCTGAATGAGGCGGTTTATAAGGGTCTTAACGGTGTTTATTGGTATTGCAAATCCAACACCTTGTCCTTGGGACGGAGAAATTATTGCCGTATTTATACCTATAACCCTTCCATGAATATCGACAAGAGGACCGCCACTGTTTCCGGGATTTATGGGAGCATCAGTTTGGATCATGTTGTAATAATATCCCGTATAACCTGTGCCAGAGGGATTTGGTTTTGGTACCTTTCTATTTAAAGCGCTAACTATTCCCGAGGTAACTGTGTAATCAAGGCCAAATGGATTTCCTATTGCCACCACGTATTCTCCAACTTGAAGATCATCTGAATTTCCCAAGACAGCCGTTGGAAATTTGGTACCGCTTGGAGCATCTATCTTCACAACTGCCAAATCATTTGTCGGATCTCCACCAATCACTTTTCCGGTGTAGGTTTTGCCATTTAGCAATGTAACCTGAACGGTTTGAGCATTTCCAACCACATGGTAATTTGTCACAACGTATCCTTCAGAATTGAAGATTATTCCAGAACCGAGATCCGCTTCCTCTTGTTGTTGCTGTTGAGGAGGGTTGACTCCAAAGAATTGCCTGAAGAACGGATCAAGCGGGTTAGACACAGCCACAGTTTGAGTTGCCACTATTCTAACGACGGCTGGAGAGACTGCCTTTGCAACCGCTATAACAGGACTTTGAACATCTGGATTAAGGTATCCGTATGGAGCCGTAGATGGGCTGGAAACAACTGTCGTTGCATCCGCAGCGTAAGCAAAAACACCTACCACGGCAAGCATTGTGAGCATCAC
>JAVRKN010000023.1:2714-6828 GCA_031962405.1 Athalassotoga sp.
GCCTTAGCAACTCCATCTTCATCATTTGAGGATGTCACGTATTTTGCGATCTTTATGAGTTCATTTGGCGTGTAATCATTTCCCATGACGATTGGGTGACCTACTATTTTCAGAGCCTCAAGATCGTTATAATTATCGCCTATGAATGCTGATTCTGCCCGGGATATGCCAAGTTTTTTTAGAAGAAAGTCAAGTGCTTTTTCCTTTCCGCAGCCCGGACCAAAGAACTCAACAAATCCTTCGTTGTTGTTGGCAAAAAGCGTGCTAAGTACCATGGTAAATTTTGAGCAGTTCATTTCTTTTCCAATCGCCTTTATTTTGTTAAAATCTCCAACGATTGCCACTTCGCCTATTTCTTCGCCTATGCATGCAATGATATCTGGTACTTTGACCATTCTGTAACTATTTCTTTCAAAGTAAGATTTGTAATTTGACGGCGAAGGTATTTCCCGATCGTAAACCATATCGGGAGGTTCTGTGAAATGTGTAAATGCGATGGAAAATAAATCATGTTTTTTGGCAAAACGAACAATTTGTGAAGCGCAAGCGTAGGAAAGCGTCACTTTCTTTATTATTTTGTGTGTTTTTATCGTTGAGATGAAAGCGCCATTCTGAAAGACGGCAGGAATGTCCGAAGAGATTGCGCCAAAATATTCCTCCGATGCCACAAAAGATCTTCCAGTGAAGATCGTCACCCTAATTCCTGATTTTTCTAACGCTTCAAGCGCCTTTAGATTTTCTTCGGAGATCTTTTTGTCAGAGTCAAGAAGGGTACCATCGAGATCGATGCCGACGAACTTTATCATTTTTCAAAATCCTTTATCTCATTTAACCTTCTTTCATGGCGGCCGCCTTCAAAGTTTGTAGAAAGAAATGTATCGATTGTCTCATCGGCCAAGGTTGGTCCCATGAGCCTTCCAGCCATGACGAGTATATTGGCATTGTTGTGCATTCGAGCATATTTTGCCATTGTTGGGTACAAGCATAATGCCGCGTAAATTCCCTTGAATTTGTTTGCCGTTATAGACATTCCAAGGCCTGTCCCACAAATCAATATACCGTAATCTGCTTTTTTGTTTTTCAGATCATCTGCAACTTTTTTTGCGAAAAGAGGGTAATCAACGGAATCAGTTGAATATGTACCCTCATCGACGAATTCTATACCTTTTGATTCAAGATATTTTTTAACGTGTTCTTTTAATTCAAAACCTGCGTGATCGCTTCCGATGGATATTTTCAATTTAATCATCCTTTCAATTTTCAAGATCGTAAGGTTTGGTCCAGTCGATCTTTGAGAGTAATTTAAAAGTCACGATTGCCATAACGATTTCAACCACAACAGGGGCTACAAAGAACAATAAAAATCCCAAAAATGGCTGTACGAAGGATAAAAGTTTATTGTCTACCATGTAAATGCCTTCCAGATCGGCAATGGCTGCCCCCAAAACACCCATGCCCATGCTGACCAAAGTCCCAGTGGTGTTAAGTGGTCGCCTTATGCCGCCTATGGAGTTAGGCCATTTTATCGTTGCGTAAACTCCGAAAAATGAAAGTGTCAAAAGCACAGGTATTGAGAATAAAACCGTCACAATCGGAAATAAAGCGCCTCCGAATATCGCGGATAAAATGGAAAAAATCACGATCATGATGATTACAAAGGCAGAGGTTATGACAAAGGCTTTGCTCCAAAGTGGCGTCCTTTTCCCAATCGGCAAAGTGTTAACGAAATCGCCCACTTTTATCTCCATCGAAACAAGACTTGCGGTGGCAATCACGGTGTACATAGATGACAAAAAGACTGACACCACAGGTATCATGATATCACGACTTGTGGCAGACTCTCCTTTGCCCAAAGCACCAACTCCAACTAAGATCAACGGAAAAATAGCAGGATATACGAGCAGGAAAAGAATGGACGGTTCTCTTCTCATGAGTTTAACGTCTTTTGAGATAAAAGCGATAACGGGCCTTCTTATTCTGTAATTTCTTTTTTGAATGACATGTTTACTCGCACTTGTCATCTTCGAAAAGCCGGTGAGTATACCGTTTGAAGCCACAAGATAAGCAATGGCGCTTAAAACCACGCTCGTGCCGATCACGAGTAAAATGCCATTCCATTGCATTTTTATAGCCTCGAGGAACCATGTAGATGGAAGGTATGGTGCGTTGATGGTGTTGACGTAATTTGAAAATGCCGCTTCAACGTTGGCCGCATTTGAATTCAGAGATCCAACCATGCTCATAAGGATGATCACAAAGACATAGACTATCAAAGATGTGAAAATCATAAATCTTTGCGTGCCAGATCTTGAGGCAAATTTGGAAATGCCAAGCGCTATCAGCGCGGATATTGCCGTTAGGATTAAAAAGTAGAATATGTACATCACAAACATGAAGATGATCGCATACCATGGCATATTCACGGCATTGGCATATGCAGCAAGCACGGGAATGACGAAGAGCGCTGGAAATCCACCTTGAATCATCGTTTCTATCGTTTTAGCGGTGAAAATGGTCGATTGAGAAATTGGAAGGGAAAGCAAGAAATCAACATCATCGCTCATGAAAACGTTAAGCGCGACGGCAGGCGTGTCTGTCACAAGCACGAGTACCAAAATGCCTATCATCGATATCTCGACAAAAAGATCGGCAAGGCTTACGCCACCAAAGACGATGGTCGAGTAATTTTTGAAAATTTCTGCAAAAAGAAAGTAGGCTGGCACTCCAATAAACGCAAAAACACTGCCAAGTATTAGGATGTAAACTAAAAGCGGCATTCCGCGTCTGCCACGCCTTTTGGGAATATTTGACCACATTGTCAACTTGTACTTGAGGAGAAGACCAAGTTGATTCATAGATTGTCCACTATCTCCTTGACCTCTTCTTCATTTGAATCTGTCAACTTCAAAAAGATATCTTCAAGGGATTGCTTTCCAGATTCGCTTCTCAATTCTGTAAGTGTTCCTTCTGCCACAATTTCCCCAGCGTTTATTATGCCTATCCTGTCGCACATCTTTTCGGCAATTTCAAGAACGTGTGTCGTCATGAAAATGGCAGAACCTTCATCTGCGTACTTTCTAAGCAGCATTTTAAGTATTTTGGCACTTTTGGCGTCAAGACCAACCGTTGCCTCATCCAAAAATATGACCTTTGGTTTTCTCATGAGAACAGAGGTAAGTACAAGTTTTTGTTTCATTCCGTGCGAATAATCTCCTATGAATTTTCCCAAAAAATTTATTTCAAAAGCGTCGCATAACTCTGAAATCATGCGTGTCATTTCAGATTTATCCATTGAAAAAACAGATCCTATGAACTCGAGAAATTCCTGCCCTGTCAAATTTTCGTACAATTTTGGCTCGTCAGGCACTACTCCTATCTGCGATTTTACCTTTATTGGGTATTTCTCAAGGTCAAGATCGCATATTTCTACCTTTCCAGCCGTCGGCACCAAAACCCCGGTTATCATCCTCATAGTTGTGGTTTTGCCAGCGCCATTTGGTCCTAAGAAACCATAAATCTCTCCGGCATTTATCTTAAAACTTATGGATTTGACGGCCGTAATCTTTCCAAAATCTTTTCTCAGATTTGAAACTTTTACGAGTTCAGTCATATCTCTCCTTTTATCTCCAGAAGTTTTCTGACATGTCCAAGTTCTTCATGTATTATCTTTCTGAGAATATCTCGTACCTTTTCAGTCTTAGAAAAATCAAGTATTTCGTTGTAGAAAACGATGGTTTCTTTTTCTATTGATAGCGCAAAGTCCGCTATATCGTTGATGTTCATGTACTTTGCTTTTGACACCATCTCGTTGTAAGAAGGAAAGATTGCGCCATTTACAATGCTTTCGAGATATGGTTTTGCCTCAGCCCATAATTCTGGATCGACGTCATCGACTATGTCTTTTGATATTCTCTCAAAATCTTTGACATGCTGTGCCTCTTGAGATTGCAAGTAGGAAAAAAGTTCTTTTTTCCCCGGATTTTCAAGTTCCTTTGCAAGATATCCATAAAACTTTTCACCATCTTTTTCTATCTTGATGGCCATCTCAAGAATTTCATTTGGAGCATATTTGTCATTCATCTTTAACCCTCCTTGTGTGATATTTCAGATCAAA
>JAVRKN010000023.1:6928-13256 GCA_031962405.1 Athalassotoga sp.
CCTCGCTAACGCTGTATATATTGAATCAACGTAATTTACTTCATATATATTTTACATCCTATCAACTGCTTTTGCAAATACAATGTTCACTTCTCACCATTAACTCTAATCTCTGATCACTGTCTTTGCCTTTACTGATCGCGCGTACGCGTCGTTGTATTTGCTATTTGCCATATGCTATTTCATCGGCTTCGACATGTGCCCATTCGGAAGCTGGTCCTCACTTCGTTGCGGAGGCTTCCTCACGGGCATCATGTCCTCCGCCTTATCCCATTTGCTATATGCTATACGCCATATGCCATATGCTATTGGCATGCCATTCGTCATACGCCTATGTAATAAATAAAAGAGTGGCCGTTTTCACGGCCACAGTGGGGGTAGAGAAAGACGAGCTCTCTCACCATGTCACGGCTATACCTCCTCCAAAGGTGTAACCATTCACCCACAAGAGGTTTGCCCGAATCCATTCGTATTTCAGATTTATCTCTATGTAAGGTTCGGCAGTTTGTAATTCCCCCCTTATCCCACCGAACACCTCTATGTTCCATATATCGATTCCGACACCAGCGGCAACTTTGATCGGATTAACTCCGTTCAAGGTCATTTCATCCCAAAGCTCTCCTCTCAACATTAAAAATCCAATTGAGGTTGTATCTTTGATCCCAAATTTTGCCATTGGGGTTAAATTTTCCAATCCCAACATGACTTTACCATACATTTGATCTATCAAATTGCCCTCCATTCCAACGAAAATGCCAGTCGTAGCGCGTCCAGTTTGGTAAGTGTAAATTTGACCAATTATTGAAAGATCTGTTGAGCCATAACTTATGTTTCCAAGGATTTTAGAAGTTCCTTGGTTGTAAAAGATATTTATGCCAAATTGATTTTGTGCTTTTGGATTTTCAAATGCAAAATCTGATCTTATGTTATCGGCAAAGCCCATTAAAACAAGGAAATTTTTTCCACCGCTCTGAACACTTGCCACCGCTCTATTCTTTTGATCTGTCATAGAAATCTGAATCGCGCTAACGCCCGTTATCAAAGATACGTTGACCGTATTTTGGTTTGATTTGATGTTCATCGCAAATTTTGGATCTGCTAAATTTATAGTTCCTTCGCCGATGGTTTGAATTGCGATGTTACCAAATGCGTCATTCTTGCCATTTATCTTCATAATTTCTCTGAAGATCTCAAACGAATTGCCAGAAAAGGTTAGAATTCCAGATTTGTTTATCTGTTCTATCTGTCTAAATCTTTGATACTCGTCAGAATTCATCTCATGAATCTCGTAATAGAAAAATCTATTTTCATTTGGAACGTCTATTTTAGAGATCATATTTGCTATTTCATTTTTTGTCTGATCATCGGCATCTACAAGTAGAATATTCGAGTTAGGCGAGTAAAGCACATATCTCGAAAGCATTCCCAAAAGATCGTAGGCCACTTTGGCATTTATGTATTTCAAAAAGATAATCGACGGTTTATAGACCATTGCGTGAATTTTATCTGGCGAATTTATGCTACCCACAATGTACACGTTTCCAACTTTTGCAAAGGCGTAATTCGTCGTCATAAGCACTTTTTGCAATCCTTCTTCGAAGTTTGAAGCCTGAAAGGTCATGTTGACCGTGCCTGTAACATCGTCGGCAAGAATGACCTGGACGTTGTAGGTACGAGCGATATCATTTATGGCACTTCTTAAATCAGCGTTGGAAAAGGAAAAATCAATTCCGAAAGCGATAGATGAAATTAAAAATATTGCTATTAACCACATCATTTTTTTCATTTCACTCACCTCTTACAGCGACAAAAAGAACCACGCGCTTGAGTACATCTTTGTAATTCAATTGGGTAAAAAGTTTTCCAACTATTGGCATGTCTCCAAGCACAGGAATCTTCGATTCAACGGATGAGATGGATGTAAAACTCATCGCTGCAACTGATATTCTTCCTCCAATTGGAATGGTTATAGACGTTTGTATGCCTTGTTGAACGGCAGAAGGAATGTCTTGCCCTGCATCTTCAGATGAATAAAGTGCTTCCGAAACGTCAAGTATAACTTTATCGCCCATTATTGTAGGCGTTATAGTCGTCTCAACTCCTATTGGTATTTCTTTGTAGTAAGTGTTTCCGTTGAGTATATACTGGTAAACTCTTATGGTTTTGGAAAAGATCTTCGACTGTACGCCGTTTATCGCTCTCACATTTGATTCTGATAGCAATTTGAGATCTTCACTTGATTTGTTGAGGTTAAAACTTCCCGAAAGAAGTCCAAGTGGCGTTAAAATGTTGGTTGTGAACCATTCGTTGGATATGGAAAAATAACTTGCCGTCCCTGTTGAGGTTGAATTGTAATCCCAGTTTCTTTCCCATTTTCTGAACGTGTTTTCATTCGTTTCAACGACCGTTATCTCAAGTTCTACCTCGCTTTTTGGAATGTCTATGACCTTTATCAGAGAAATTATCTTATCCATCATATCCTTTGGTGCTGTTACCGTTAAAACATAAGGATCGCTTGATGTGTTAACGTATTTTCTCATGTAGGCAGGCAACAAAGACACTATATCGGCCGCTTTGTAATTTACGCTTTTATATTTTGTCGTCGTTGAAAAGTACATGAATTTGTCACTCGATGGCGTTGCCAGAGAGACAAAGTAGAAGCCATTTATCTTTGTCCACGAGTAACCGCCAGCCAAAAGCATAAGATCAAGTGCCTGTTCAAGCGTTACATTTTTTAGATCGATGGTCACGTATCCTCCGACTGAATCGTCTGCTATGATGGTTTCACCTGTATCGTATGAAAGTTGGTTGAGCGCCTGTCTAAGATCCATTTCAAAAAAAGACTCATTCACCAATTTCGATCCGAAAACGGAGATGGCCATCGCAACAATTATGAATAAGAGTGCGATCTTTTTCATGATTGAACACTTCCCATCTTGACAAGGTCATCTTGCGTTATCTCAAAGGTAACCTCTGTTTTTATCTGCTGGTTTGAATTTTTATCTCCTTTGTATGCAATGATCATTGGGACGTGATAGAGGCCAGTTTTGTTTATCTTGTAATTTCCTATGGGAATATCGACATATCTTTCAACTGATGGAAAGATCGTGAATCCATTCTCAGAAAGATACTGTGCTTGAAGCGTCAGATAATTCATTTGGGAATCCACAATATCGTAGATGATGTTGAAATTCGTAAAGGTGTTTCCGGTATTCTTGATCCATACCCTTAGAAAGGCTTTGTCTGTGGGGGTAGATGGCATAATCTTTTCTGTATTTGTTATTTCAAAACCGTATTTTGTCGTTCCGGTTATTCTCATCATGACGGGAATATAAAAAGTGGAAGTATTCGGTGAATTCTCAATCGAGACTCTGACCTTCGCGGCAAAAGCATATAAACCAGTTGCTTCCTGGGGAATTTTGTAAGAAAATGGAATAACTCTTTTTTGATCTTCTCTTAAATTGAAGGCGTCCGGATAAAATTTGATATCCTCTATATCTGATCCAAAAACCCAATAACCATTCTCGTCCATTCCAAGCGTAACGGCATTTATCGTTGCCGATATCGTTGAAAATTCTCTGTTTGAAAGTTCAAACTTTCCCATCTGATTTGTTCCAGCCTTTGCATCGCCCGTGATGTCAGATGGTGAAAGCAAGACGTTGACTTCCAAAGGTTTGGATGTGGATGCCGATTCGACTATCGAAAAGTTCTGTTCTTTATGACTTAAAAATTTGTTTCCAGATTTTATGTTTATCTTCACCGTGTATTCGCCCACGGGCAAAGACCTATCGTAGAGAGCATACATCTCCCTCTCGATGTTTGGCATTACAAGGTCTGTATGATCCATCGTAAGATCTCCTCTCCCCCACACTTTGTTGTCTGACGAAACGATGAGGTAATCTCCCGCTGGCCTGAAAGAAGTATCGCCAGAATTTTTGACGATCGCGCTTATTCTTAGTCCCCTTTGCGTCGATGTGGCAATTTCGTCCAAATTTATAATTTCTATTCTGTCAAGTGTTAACTTTGAATTTGCGGGTCTGCCCTTAACAGTGATATGAACAATGCTTCCGAATCTAAAACGCCTTTCTATTGAAATGCCAGTTCCAGTTGCATTTGAACTTGTTGACATGTCTTTTGGCACAAAATTTGCCCATATCATCGCATAGTAATCTCCGCCGTATTTCACAGATCTTGGCACTTCAATGCTCACCTGAACTTTTTCAGTTTGAAGTGCCCTAACGTTGACGCTTGTTTGGTTGTTTGGAAATTTTATCCAATTTGCGCATGAGAAGGCATAAGTCGAATCTTTTGTCAGGTACACGTAAGCGCCGCTTTTGTCAAGCGTGAATGTGCCTATATCGAGTTGGTAATTGATATCCGCAAGCGTGCCGTTGACAAGGTTTAATTCAAAGGTCTGTACGTCTCCGGGATACATTTCCGCTTCGGTCTTGAGAGGGCTCAAACCGAGGTTATAAGTGACGGAAAATGCCGTTATCGCAAGGCCAATACAGATCATCGATATCAATATTTTTCTCATTCTTCTCTCACCCCTTTTTGTTTCTTTAAAATTCTCTTTTTCTAATGATTTCGCCATTTGCTATGCGCTATAGGCTATATGCCATACGTTATGGATCTGATTGTATGTAAATGTCCACGTAAGTCGAATATTGCCCCTTTGGAATGGATTTATCAACGCGAAATCCAACCCATCCGTAAAAAGTATGTGTCCATGCCGATGGTCCACCTATGGTGATTTTTTGAGACGCATTACCGACGTTGTCATTTATCCATTTCATGTCATACCAGAAATTGTTGTTTGAATTGCTTGAAGGCAATCCGTAGGATGGTGGTGTCGAATCGTCGATTTTGTATCCTATCCACGTTGGAATAATTCCACCCAACCATCCGCCCGTCTGAAAATATGCGTAAACTCCTCCGTTAGTCTCAACCTGTATTGTCAAACTGTCTGTTATGTAATCTCCTGGCATATTCACGTGAATATAGTAGTTTAGATATTGAATGGAGATGAACATCCACTGGCTTATTTGTGTGTTGACATAAATTTTGGGCAAAGTATACCAATCATTTAACACAATGTTTCCACTCGTCCATGCGTTAAGCCCCTCAACTGACGCTATATTCGGATTTGTTTCTTTGATCCATGCGTTATTTATGCGCCTATATATGTCCAGACTTTGAGAAAACGAAATTGAAGATAGAATTGCGAAAATTAAAACCATAGCGATCTCTTTTC
The DNA here is from genome assembly GCA_031962405.1 of Athalassotoga sp. Lineage (GTDB taxonomy): Bacteria > Thermotogota > Thermotogae > Mesoaciditogales > Mesoaciditogaceae > Athalassotoga. The sequence continues at coordinate 12,183 of JAVRKN010000023.1, forward strand.
TCATATCCCCCATCCCCTTTTATAAAGAGGCCCCCGAAGGGGCCTCGAAAAGGTTTAAATTTTATGGATCAGATTGGATGAACATGTCAAGATACGTTGAGTATTGGCCCTTTGGTTGCTGATAATTGATTCTGAATCCCAACCATCCGTAGAATGTATGCTCCCAATAGTTGGGGCCATAGAGTGTTATCTTTTGTGCCGCTGATCCGTAATTTGCATTTATGTATGCCATGTCATACCAGAAGGCATTATTTGCGCCATTTGCTGGCAGTCCAATGGCTGGAGACGTTGCGTCATCAACTTTGTATCCAAGCCATGTCGGAATAGATGGGGCTCCCGATGGCCCACCGGTAAGATTTCCACCGGTCTGGAAATACGCGAAAACTCCACCGTTTGTCATGACATGAATTGTAAAACTATCAACGGTAAAGTCTCCCGGCACATCGACGTGTATTGTGTAGTTAAGATACTGAATGCTTATGTATATCCACTGGCTGACGTTGAGTGTCCAATTTATCCTTGGAAGTTGGAACCATGTTGGGGTCGCCGGAAGTACCATGAAATATCCAACGTTTGGTACTTGAACTGACGTTGCAAGTCCACCAGTTGACCACGTGTTTTCACCAGTTGCCGACGCAAAGACGGTATTAGTTACCGCTACCCAAGAATTCGTAGTTCCATTCCATTGAAAAACAGGCACAGTTGTTTGTGCAATTCCAATTACCCCGATTACAAGCAAGGCAAGCATGCTTAACAGTATAACTTTTTTCATTTCCTATCACCCCTTATCCTTTCCTACTTTTATCGATCGATCTTTTGGTGGCCACCAAAAAGACTTCTCAACTTCATATAGCAATATGTGTGCCAACATGCGGCGCATGGCCTATGGCAAATAGCATATGGCCTATGGCATATAGCATATGGCAAATGGCATGTGGCGAAGGGCAGGATGCCCGCGAGATGGCCTCCACAGCGCAGCGAGGACCAGACATCGAGAGGGTACCTGCCGAAGCCCAAAAGCAGTGACGAGTAACGCGTGACGAGTGATCAGTAAAGACAAAAACAGAGATTAGA
>JAVRKN010000023.1:13356-14629 GCA_031962405.1 Athalassotoga sp.
ATTAGTGGGCGGTGGAGAAGTGGATAGTGGCAAGTGGTGCTTAATCAATTTGATGAAGATGGAAAATCCTTTCCAAAGATGGAAAGTGTTTTCCATCTTTGGAAGGTGCTTTCCAAAATTACGGATGAGGCGTTACGATCAACTGAAGCCAGCACGTGTAATTTCCTTTGGGAATGGAACGAGAGACATCCATGGCAAACCATATTTTAAAGATGTGATTTCCGATTCCTCGTGTCATCCTAAATGCGCTCAACTCTGATGGAGTTTGCCAAACACTTGCGTTAAGAGGTTGACTTGGAACGTAAGATGTGTTGTTGCCATCGTAAATTTGATAATATGTTGGTATGGAATTTGTGCCTGATGTAAGATTACCGCTTGTATCGAATTGAACATCTACCGGTGCATGATCCACATCGATTGCGATTTGCATGTCTCCAAACATCCATTGCCCTGGCATGTTGACATGAACGTTTATGGACGTGTACTCAATTGAGACGTAAACCGTAGGGGTTGCATTTTTAGCAAACGCGATCGAAGTTGTGGCGAAGAAAAGTACAATTGTTAAAGTTATGATTTTTCCAAAATTCATTTGCCAAATTCCGTATTTTCTCATCTTCTCACCCCCTATATGTCCGGAACCACGTAAGTGTCAACCACGATGGGACCGACAAAGACCGTTCCCTTAAATCCGAGATACAAAACCAATTCATGATTACCAGTTACCATTCTTATTCTTTCTAATTTACCAGATGAAGTTTGCTGAATTTGTGAATTACTTGTGAGATTATGTGAAACGTTGTTTCCAGAGACTGTGTAATCAAAATTAAGTGCGTCGTTAGATTTGAGATTTATGTAAAGATCGTCCGTCATCCAACCACCGTTGACCATGGCATTTACGTCGAGATAAGGTTTAAAAGATATTCTTGCCGTTAAAGATTGAGTGATCTCGACTTTCATCTCAATTCTTCCATATTGCGATTGCCAAAGGCTTATTGGTATGAAACCTCCGACATTTCCTGGAATCATTGCCGTTGTGAAGTTTCCAGTTGCTTCGGCACTTGCAATTGAAATTTGATTTACCAAAACCCATGTTGAACTCGTCTCATCGTATTTGTATATCGAAATGGTTTCACCAAAGATGAATATTGGCAAGGAAAAAAAGATCAACACCCAAAAAATGCCCTTCACCTTTTCTCACCCCTTCCTTTTATCCCCCAATTGAAAGTAGCAATATGTGTGCCAACGTGCGGCGCATGGCACATGGCAAATAGCA
>JAVRKN010000024.1:0-14277 GCA_031962405.1 Athalassotoga sp.
GATGAAGAATTTTAATGCTATTAAAAATTCAAAAATATGAATCTTAACGGCATAAAAGTAGTGAAAGTTTCAAAAAGAGGTATGAAACAAAGAAATAATTGAGGTGGATCATTTTTAATGGGCGCATCTGATCAATTTTAACTTCATTTTTTACAGTTTTAACAATTCAAATTGTATAAGAGTTTCCATTTGCAAGAGGATTTTTTTCAGTACCTATAACTTCCTTCTCAAAAAGATCTTTCGTCTTTAATTTGAAAAATAATACACTATCCTTTTCTTCTTCAATTTTGCCTTTTATTTTTGATTTCAATTCTCTGAATTTAGCCGAGGTTATTTCACCTTCAAAAACGGAATTTTGAATCCATGTAAGATATTCACGCCCAATTTTGAGAATCTTTCCTACCCTTTTTTCTTCTATATCATAGACCATTATCACATACAAATTGATCACCATCTTGAAATGTAAGGCTCATATTCTTTGTCTCCAAGAAAATGTTTTTCAAGTTTGTACATTTCGAGTCTCATAAGGTATTTGTAAGACACTTTCTTTTTGATCTGTGGATGGGAAATTGTTGTGGAAAGTTGTTTTTCAAATTCCTCCACAAATTTCCTTTTTCCATTTTCGTTCATGTATATTCCTTTCAAGTGTGGTGAAAAATCGCCTTTGGTTATGACTTTACGATTCACGAGAGAAAATATGGTTCGATCAACGATTATAGGTTTGAAAACTTCTGACACATCCAGGTTAAGGGAAAATCTTCTAAAATTCGTTGTGTGAAGGTAACCTATTCTTGGATCAAGATGCGTTTTGTAAATTTCAGAGAGAATTGCTGAGTACAACATGGAATTCCCAAAACTTATCAAGGCATTTAATTCGTTAGAAGGAGGTTTCCTTGTTCTATTTTCAAACGGGAAATTTGGATCATCTATTATTATGTCGAAGGCTTCATAATAGATATCTCTTGAATTTCCTTCAAGTCCCATCAACGAATCAACATCCCGAGCCAGTGAAAGTTCGTCAAGTATTTTCCTAAGTTTAGATTCAATAATCGAAAGATCTTTTCCTCTATTTCGATAATACGAAATAACCAAAAGCATATTTTTTATTGAACCTTCGACAAATTTTCTGGCTAATTTCAGCCTTTTTTGATCATCTTTATAGTGATCAACTTGCTGAAGGATCAATTCTCCGGATTCAAGATATTCACGAGGATAATATGTGCCTATATAATATTCATAATGATTGTAAATATGAAGAGGAATTCCATTTTGCGTTAAAAACTCAAGAGCATCTTTGTTGAAGTCCAAATTGCCAAAACAATGTATTTCAGAAACATTCTCAACAGGTATGTAATTTCTCACGCCGTCTTCCTGTTCTATGAAAATTGTGTTTTGTTTTCTTGAAAGTCGTCCACTTTTAAACACGTAAAGTCTTCTGGACATACTTTAGCCTCCCTATGAAAAGCAAAGTGATTGGAATCCACACTTTTTGCAATAATTAGAAGTTGTTATCTTAGGTGGTTTGGAAAGAGAGATAATTTTCCTTAGATTCTGAATTTTCTCTTCAAGCAATTTTTCATTTTCATCATCAATGTAAACATCGATTATCTTTTTCTCACTTGGTACTCTTAATTGTCCTTTTACATCAATTGAAATTTCTTTTAATTTCTTCATGTAGTAAAGTAATTGTATTCTTCCACTTTCCAAACTTCTCGAACTCTTTTTTATTTCTGCAACTACGGTTTCTCCGTTTTTTTCCACGACAAAATCTATTTTGGCACCATCTATTTCTACATCTCTAATTTGCATCGAAATATAGCTTTCTTCGTGGATAAGTCTTCCAATAGATAAAAAATAGTTGTCTTCCTCTGGAAGTATTGCTCTTGACATAAACCATGCTTCTCGTGGGCATATTATTGAAGCAGCGAGCATAGAAGGTGTTATCCGTTCCAATCTATACCACTTCCTTTTCAACATGCAAAATAATTCAACATTCATGAATCGCTTCTTACATAATCATTACATCACTTTGTGAAATCTGAAAGCCTATTTCTTCATCGTAGAAGTTATAAAGTTGATCTTTTGACACAAAATAAAGTGAATTGCCTCTTTGATTGTCTATAATTGGAGGGCCATTTTCTATTAGGGCTCTGGTTATGTTGATAGAGATCATGTATTGATTCATTTTTTTAAATAAAGTAGTGGCCCTAATGTACCATTCTTTTGGATCCAACGACTTAATTTGTTCGAATTCATTCCAAAGATCAATGGCTTGTTCATCGTACTGAATATAAACAATTGCCTTTAAGAAGCCTTTTATTATTGAAAAATTAGATATCAGAAGATCTGTTGATGCCTTGTTTTTTGAAAAGTAAACAAGATTTTTTAAAGATTCCAGATATCTTTCGCATTGTGCCACATTCTTTCCAACTTTTTCGAAGTAGGGTTCTATTAAATTTTCCTGAATTTCTTTTTCAGATATTTCACTTTTGCCTTTAAAGATGTCTCTTGAAATACCTATTAGAAGATCATCATAGATCTTGGAATAAGAAAGACCATTTTCATCTTTAAGATCAACTAAATGTACAATGCCCAAATGATTTTCATAGTTTCTGTTGCATCTGCCACAACTTTGAATTATAGAATCAACAGGAGCCATATCCCTATAGACTACATCAAAATTTATATCCATGCCTGCTTCTACCACTTGAGTACTTACGAGCAAATTGACATCACCTTGGTTTATTTCATCCATAACCTTTTTTCTTATTTTGGGAATAACTCCTGCTGAAAGGTAAGATTTTTTGATTTTTAAATCGCTAAACATCTTGAAAAATTTTTGAGAAGATGAAATTGTGTTTAAAATTACAAGCACTTTTTTAGAGTCATCAAGAGATCTCACAACCTGATCATAAAGATCGTCTAAAGTATTTACTTTATCACTTTCGTTGACGATCTTTATTCTGTTCAGTTCAAATTTCTTTTTTGCAAGTTCTTTTGATTCTATAAACATTTGTGGCTTTGTTGCCGTTGTTAGTATGAAATAATTTCCAAAGTTTTTGGCCATAAAATTGAAAATTTCAGAAAGTACTTTCCAATATTCATGGGGAATATTTTGCACTTCGTCCAAAATGATCACAGAGCCTAAAATTGTGTGCAATTTTCTAATGTCCGATCTTCTGTTTGATATTAAACCTTCAAATAAACTGACAAAAGTTGTTATTATTATTTCAGAATGCCAACCGGATATTAAAAGAGAAGAAAGATCCTCGTTAAGAGGTCCTTCTTCATCGATATATTCATTGGGAGTAAGATGATGTTGGACAAGAAGAAGATCTGTACTTACTTTACGATCGACAGAAAGAACTTCTTTTATTCTGTTAGCGTTTTGATCGATCAAACTGGTGAATGGAAGAGCATAGATTATTCTCGGCAAACGTCCTTCTATTTTTTTGACTTCTTCTCTTATTTTCATGGCAAAATCAAATGATGTGAATGTTTTACCTCCTCCGGTAGGAACAGTTATAGTGTAAAAGTGATCTTTTAAGCATATATCTTGTTTAAGAACATCTTCATGCACTTCTTTTCTTAAAAGATCCATGAATGAATTTGAAGAGTTAAAATTTTCTTTCATGTACCTTTGAACAATTTTTGTATTAAAATCTATTCTCTTAGACGGCCTTTTCCCGTAAGTCGCAGCGTCTATTCTGTCAGCATCAACAAGCAAAGAATACAAAAAATTTATCGTAAAATAAGAAGAGAGATCATTTTTTGATCTTAAAATATTTTCTATCATCAAATCTATTTTGCTCAAATCTTCTAAAGTCTTTTGGGTGTTTTCTGTCGATACTTCTATACCTGTTTGTTCTTCAAACCACTTTGAAAAATCTTTGTCTATGTTTTTTGTCATCTTTACAAATTTATCGTTTTCATATTCCAAGTCAACGATTTCATCTACGTATTTTTTTAAAAAGCCATGATGACGCCTAACAACCAAAAAAGCGTAAAATGAAAATTCTTTGGCCTTTTCTTCGTTTAACTTTTGTAACAACAAAGAATGCTTTGCTGCAGCATAAGCATAGATTGCCGATATTTCAGAGTGTGGAGATTTTAGATTTGATCCAAAAAGTCTACTTTGAAATCTTTTTGTCGCTTTACCGAGATCATGTGAGATTGCTATAGCGTGGATTAAAACTTTAAAGGCATCATGATCGAGATCAAAGGCCTTTTGCGTGTCGATCTTTTGATCTTCCAAAAATTCGATCATCTTTTTTTCCACACTTTGAAGATGATCTGTTAAAAGTCTTTCAGGGTGAGAATAGATCATGATCACATGAAAATACAAAACTTGCCGTTAATCGATAAAACTTTTTGTTCGTCAAAAGTAGCGATTTTTATTCCTCCTAACGAGGGATTGTATATGTAATCTCTGTTCGAAACAAAATTTCTTTTTTCATCTATTTTATATGGCAAAGTGTCAAAAATGTATTTTTGACCTTCTATTGGCTTGAAGATAATTTTATCAATTTTTGGAACGACGCTGCTTATTATAATGTCTGTTTCGGGTTTTACCCATTCAAAGGAGAAATCTCCAACATAATCTATTTTTGCTATGTTCGAAGCCGTACCAAGGTAAGGAGTGTAAAAACTCTCTTTGTTTGCAACGTTGTTTTTCAATACGGACATTTTAGAATTTTCCCATGAAATATAAAGCCTGTATGACGGCTTGTATAACATTTCGGTAATGGTTAATATATTAGCGCTTGAAGCACTTTTTTTGGTGTTGAGGTTTTTGAACGTCATCATCCTTTTTTGAATTGGGTTTAAAATTTCGACAGCAACATTGAAATTGTCGAAAAATGGTAAGTAGTGGTTCTCTTGGTTTCCCCAACCTAAAATAGCGGCTATCATGCCAACGATAGCCGTTCTGGGTGGAAAATCGTATGTTAAAGAAGATGTTGTCGTGTATGGCTTTCTAAACATCGCGAATTTTGAAGAGATATCAAATACAGATATCTTTTCACTCATACTCTCATGCCTCCATTTTGAATTTCTCGATACTTACTCCTTCTAAAGTGTCCAAATTAGGTTTTATATTTAATTCATCACTTATAAAGTATCTTACTTTCGATATTCTATCTGAATGTTTTTTGATGAATTCAATTAATTTTTCAACATTTACGATGTAGTCTGAAACAGATCTTATCTCATTTTCAACTTTTTCAGTTTTCAAAGATATGAAAGCATCAAGTCCTCCATTGTGCGTGTTATCGTTGTATTCAATTTGTATTAAAAATCTCGGAAGTTGTTCCATCTTTGATCTCGTTATCAAATCTTTTGTTCCAAACCAAAGGCCTTTGAAAAATTCGTCAACATCTTCTGAAGTTAGTTTCGTGTTTAGTGAGGCATTTTGATTTATCACTCCGTAGAATGATATTAGAGCATATGGAACAAGCCATTCTTCTCGAAATGAAGACATTTGAGCGCCTTCTCTTGATGCAAATGCTGCCGTTCCTTTTATGTAAGAAAGATCAACGGCATGCAGAGATTCTCCCATTCTTATTTGAATAGGCCCAACGAGAGTTACGGAATCTCCAATACTTTCTTTTTCACCCGAATTGCTTTTTTTCGATAATTTTATGGGAAGCATCCCGCCAAAAAGTCTTATGTCTATGGCTTTATTGAGTATATCGTTAAGAGGATCTTTTGAATCGCCAATAAGTGCTTTTTTCCTTGCCTCAGAAGTTTGAATATTCCCAGATTTCGAAATGAAGATGGTCTTTCCATTTTGTTCAAGATAATCTCTTACTGTCCTTTTAAGCCTAACGTCACTTACAAGCACATGAGAAGTTATTTCATCGTATCTTGGTTTATTTTCATCATTTGGATCGCCATTTGGATTTCCCCATTTAACGTCATAAAGAAAAACGAATTCAGATCTTTTCAACTTTTCCATCACTATCTTCTCCCTTCGCGATTTTTAAAGGTTCCGCAAAGGCTAAAGTCATGCCAGAGGCAAAGATGAAATTAGCCTCATCAATGTTCAGCACCCAATCTTTGCTTAAGTTAAGATAATACGCACACAATCTTTTTATGATATCAACACTTTTTGTGTCTAAATAGCAGTTGGTATATGATGAATATTCAATTATTTTATTCACAACTTTTGAGTAAAGCCCTTTGAAATCTTCTTTTTTCATTCTCAAACCTTTTAGTTGTGAATAAAATGGTGCTTTTGATTTATCCATTTTTCTTTGCTGACATGCCACTAATCTGCCCACAAGCACTCCCAAATAAAATAACCCTTTTTTCTCAGCAGTGTCAAAGTTGTTGTTAAAGAATTCATCTACTTTTTTGTCCAATTCCAATTCTTCTCCGCTAAGATTCGAAATCATTTTTTCACCCCTTTCATTTCCATTTAAAAATCTAAAAAGATCTAAAACTGCCATAGTATCGTACACACCGTATTTATAGTCTTTCTTCTCCTTCAAAGAACTGTACAAAAGAGAACGGATTTTCATCATTGCGTTAGAGATAATCAGATGCCTGTTTGCTTTTCTTTTTTCGAAAATATTTCTGATTATGAGATAAAAGTCTTTTGTACGAGGATTTTTAGATTTTTCAACGGTTAAATCGTAAATAGTGCCTATGCCAAAATTGTAATTTTCCCCAGCTATTTTTTTGTAAAGTGTATCAACTTTCAACATTGCGTTAGAAATTTCTTTGATCCATGTTAGCGGTACATCTTGAATGTTCAAAATCACCTGCCTTTGAGCATTATTCATCCTATAAAATATGAAATCCATTGTTATGTAATCTGAAAATGCTTGGGCATTGTCTAATATCCTCTTTTCAAAAAAAGATCTGTGTTTAATTGATTCTTTATCAAGAGTCACAGATCTTATCTTTTCCGCACTTTCTATTGTTTGTTTTAAAACTTTCAAATCATCTTTGAGAGATTTTGGTATAACCCATACTTTATCCTTGAAGTAAAATGAAAAATCAAGATTTTTTAAAATTATCTTCGAACCCAATTGCATATCTTTATAGCAGTTTTCGCATATTGGAAGAATCTTATCAACATTTTTCCCATTCATATTAGGCAGAAATCCGAGTTTTTCAACAGTTGCAAATTTAAAGATTTCTATATCACTCAGTCGCTTTTTGAAAATAGGTGCTGTTTTTCCACACACACAACATGAAGCAGTTTTGGAATTTTTATTTTCATTCGATTTTAGAAAAGCATCTAAGATATCTTCAGAATCTGCTGGGTATAAAATATTTCCATCAAAATCAAAAGTAAAGGTTATGATCGCACTTTTGTTTTTAAAAGTTTTTATTTTTTCAGAAATCTCAACGGATATTCTTTCAGCATTTTCATCGAGAAAGACAGATAATTCATTTAAAAATTCTGAATTCATCTGTTTTATGAAATTTGAATAATTCTTCAAGGACGTAATAAGTGGATCTTTATTTTTTTCGCCATATTCATATGACTTTAAAACAATGGTAGGAGATAAAGGGTTTTTATCATTTCCCTGAAGTGCTTTGTAAAGAAATGGATGAGGATCATTTTTTAAATAAGCACAATCAACATTCTTTAGCGATATTTCATTGTCTCTTTTAAGATTTACTCTTACAACTTGAACATTTTCTTGATTCTCTTTTACTTTTACGTAAGGCGGAAAAGTGCTCAGCAACCTATCAATATCATTTCCGCCAGAGTAAGATCTTCCTATATCTCTTACAGATTTGAGCGTTAAGATCACCCCCCTCAAAATTTATTCAAAATCTTTTATAAAAAGGTAGTTATACTGATCCAACTTTAAAAATCGAATGTTCATTCATATCTTGCCGCTCCAGCATGATGCCCCGTCGGAATCTGTCCTCGCTAGCGCTGCGAAGGATTCCTCCGGGGCATCATGCTCTCCGCTAAGATTCTGAATTTAAAGTTGGTTTAGTATATTTTATGTTAAAAATCCTCTAAAAAACTGCTGACAAAATTTCTTTTAAACTTTTTCTATAAATCCAAACCCTTGAGAATTTCTTGCTCCAATCCCACTTCTGTAAGCAAATTTTATCAAATCTAACTTGCCTTCGATCTTGTATATTCCGGTCCATCCCTTTATAACAAACGGCTTTTCTTTGTCTTTTTCGTAGAGCATGATCTTAAAATCCTTATTTTCGACTTTGAATGGTTCTATGGATATTTTCAAATCTTCATTTGTTTCAGTAAAGGCAATGTATTTGCTTGTTATGTTTTTTATTAAAAATTCTTTGAATTGGGGATCATCGGGGTTAAGATAAACAGTTTTACGACTTCCGCCTTCTTCAATTGTTTTGTGAACGGTGATAGGAGAAAGTGCCGTAAAATACATTGTTTCCTCAAAATCTGGTTCTTTAACTGGCATTATCGATTTTACTTTTATCGCTTGATTTCCTATTTTGTAATCGGATTTTTTTAGCACTTTTTCCGCAACTGTCATGCAAAAATCCTCAACTGGACTTGAAAAGTAAATTTTTATAGGACCTTTAAAAAGGTGTGTTCCATTTACGAATGAATGTTTTCCAATTATGGATGAATATGTAAAGAGATGATAGAATTTGTTGTTTGTATTGTATATTTTGCCGTGCAAATCTCCTTCTCTGCCAAGTTCATAGACAAAAGATTGAAGAATATAAACAAAATTCTTTGGAAGTAGTATGCTATCATCTTTGATAGGTTCAAATTCCAAAGCAATTCTCGAAATCATAATCTTGACTCCTTTCATAAAACATGGGTGGAAATCCACCCATGTTTTTATAGTCACACTTTTATCATTCTTCCGTATCCAACAGCGGTTTTACCTCCCACACCGACTTCTTTAAATGCCACTTCAAGTATTTTTAGAACTTCCGAAATAGTATTTTTATCTTTTCCAATGATTGTAAATTGAAAAATTACCCCTTCAGATAGCCTTAAAAAATAAACTGGAATTGGATTAAACCAATCATTTGGAGGAACGTCATCCTTATTGTAATAATCTGGAAAATGGTTGTTTATTATGTCTACTTTGTAGATATCTTGATTCTTGGTTAAATCACTTATCATGTAAGCACTTAAAAAATCCACTTCACCTGATTTTGGATTTTCGCTGTCATCACTTCCAAAGTACTTGTCAATTTCGGACTTTTCTTTATCATTTCCGTAAAGAGAGACGTAATTTCTCAAAACACCTTTTATACTTGATGATGGTATTATAGGAATGCCAAGATTTCTCTCAAGTGTTATCCCATTTTCTATTGCTGAAGTACGCCCCATTCCTATGCAAAGGCCTGCTGTTGATTTAAGTTTGAAAGTTTCAATTGCATACCCTTGTCTTTTAAAGCCCTCTACGACACTTTCCATTCTCTTTTTGTAGGCGGTATAAACATCTAAGTTTCCAAACATGTATTTAGATTTCAAATTTTGAGTCAAATCATTGAATCTATTGTTTTTGTCTTTAGAATTTGAGTAATCGTTGGCATTTAAACATTTGTCAAACAAAAAAGATGGATTCGCTACATCTGTTATCGAAACATTGCCTGGTAATTTATATTCCATTTTAATCATCCCAAATCTCAACATAACGTCTTAGCCATTTTATGGTGATCATCAATTGCCCTTGAAAGTTAATGTAATCATTCAATCCCATGTTAAGCAATTTTTCTGAAATTTTTTTACCATCAAGGCTGACTCCAAATACCCTTAATTCATTTTCTATGTTTTTAATGAGTGCTTTGTGATGTTCTTCTCCCTTCGCTTCACAAAAACTCACAGCCTGAGCAAGTCCGTTTGACATAACCATAGAGCCAAAGGATTTGCAAAGGTTTTTATATTCTTTCTTAGAACTTTTAGTAACTTCTTTTGAATATTTGAGAGCCCTTTTGGCCGCTTCAAGTTCATAATCGATCATTTTAATCGCCTCGCAGTAAAGATGCCTTTTCCTATTGTTTTGTTGCCACCAACTACGAATCTTTTTCCATCAAAATTATCGACAAATTCATTGCACTTAGGATTTTCGTTGTAAGAGATTGTAAAATACATAATTGTATCTTCTGGAAGATCTTCTTCCGACCAAAGAGCGCCTTCTTTTACAACCCCAGTTTTTGAATCTATTCTTATTCTTGGGTTAATCTCTGTAAGATTTTTTACAAAAAAGGTGAAAAGATCGTCTTTTACAACGACAAGTGCTTTTCTGATGTAATCTCTTAGATAACTGTAATTTTGATCTTGAGATATAATTTTATCAGCGATGTAATTGGAGAACAATTTCACTTGCGCCTCTTCGATGGCATCCATTCCAAACTCTTCTACGAAGACTTTTCCATTGTATTGAATAGATGCATCTGATATAAGGGCCTCTTTACCTTTAAAGTCTAAATTTGGTACAAAAATACTTTTACTCATATTTGCTATCTTTGCGAACTGATTGAACTTGCCTATTACCATGGGACACGTTATCCAAATAAATGGCACTTTAACACTTCTTACAGGGAATGCCAAAATTTTTGCATCACTGAATGCAAGACTGCCTGCATAAGCATCTTTTGAATTTTTTATATCTTCGGGTCCGAACAAAAAATCTTCGCCTTCATTCTTTGTGTTTCGAAAGTAATCACGAATAGCGCCCTTTAAAGATGAAGACCATATAACTGGAAGATCTGTGTGTCTTTCTCTTTGAATAGGCAAATCTACTATGCCTATATCACTGCCACTTCCTGCGTGAACAGGTGTTTCAGCGTAAATTGTGAAAATCTCAAATTTATTCATATTTCCATCCTCCTATCAATGCTCTTCCAAATCCATACTCTTCCATTTCATCTGTGAAGGTTAAAAAACCATGTGTAATTATCTTTTCATGTGTTTCTACAAAATAAACGCTGCCTGCTGGGACCGCAAGTCTGGATGCACGAGGCTTATTTTTGACTATATCAAAGGTTGAAACCGTGATAGGTTTTGAGTTGGCTATGGCTATAAGTTTACATTTTACACCGTTTAAAATGATATTTTCACCATCAAAACTTTTGGGTAATATCCCATTTTCAAAGATTGCTGGTGTTGCAAGATATATCATTATATTTCCTGTAAGTTCTTTATTCGGAAGTTCGAAGTCTTCAACCTTTGTGGTAGCAATATGCCTTTCTCCTCCTAAAAATGTAAATTTAATGGAATCAACTTTTGATTGATCGTTTTCAACGAAAGCTGCAAAACCACATTTATCGAAAAATCTCATCGTCGATTCTCTGTAAATGTACCTATCTTTTGCAGCCATTTTCTCTTTGTCTAACTTTATCCCGATTCTATTTTCTATCTCGTAAGTTTTAATTTCTTTTAAATCTCCCTCTTTACCAATTAATATTTGATCTAAAGTTTTGAAATCCACATATTTGGTCTCCGGCTCTTGAACGGATTCGTAAGATCTGTGAAATATCTTGTGCAATTTTGCAATTTTTCCGTCGACGTTGATATTGTAAGTACTTTCTTTCCAAGGGTTCAAGATTACATATTTCTTCGGGTCTTTTTCAAGTGTCGATATGTTTTTGGGAATTGGAAAGAAAAGTTCAGAATCTTTGAAAATAAAAGGTCCTATAGATCTGAACTTTCCATGTTCTGTCGGAGTACCTATGAATTCTTTGTACTTTCCATCTTTAAAATCTTGAAAGTTGTTTATCAAAGAGGTTCTAAGGGCACCATAAAAAACGCTTGGTAAAGGATAACTGTTAACAGCCGTATTATCACCGCCGGCATCAAAAGGCTTTGCATCTCTGAAAAAAAGCACATCTTGAGGATAGAATTTGACGATTTTCAACGATCATCACCTCTTTTAGCAAAAAGCATCTCGTTCAAAAGTGTAGTGCGTTTTATCATTTTATCTTCTTGAATGTTATCTGTTTCAAGAAGCTTTGTAAATTTATCCAAAAGATCTTTTTGTATTTTTTCTTTTTGTTCCTTTAAAAGATTTTTTGAAAGTCTTCTTTCTATAAGATAATTTAAGTATTTTTCAAATGCTTCTTTATCATTTAAAAGGGCCTTTAAATCTTGGGTAAAAGAATCCTTGCTTTTATTTTCTTCAAAGTATCGTTTTCTATCGGCCAGCATTTTTATAAGTTTCGGAGAAACTTTTTCTTCCCCATGATCTTCATCCATGAACTTTAATACTTCTTCTGAAAGTTGTATAACATCTTTTGGAGAATCCCATTTCGAAGAAGAGAAAGAGATCTGACCTGATTGCCTCACGGTATAAAGTGCAAATGCGTTTCTGTTTTCTGAGTTTTTGGCTTTGTCTTCCAACGCATGGCGTGCCCATTTGAGCAATTCTGAAAGTGGATACTTGTAATGCCCAACTGCGATTCCAGCGCTCATTGAAGCATTAAGTCCCATAACCTGTGCAATTGGTAGATCTTTTTTAAATATGAATCCATCTTTGAATTCAACGTCTTTGAGTTTTAGATCTTTACCGCAAAATGCTTTTCTTAAATCATTTGCACAGGCAAAAACTTCAAAGCCTGGCAAAAATGCCATAACATCGTCTCCACCTGCGTATATCAAAAGTCCCCCGTGATTCGACACTATTTCGTCAACATAAGCAGTGAAGTTTGTAAGTGCTGAGGTTATGGCACGATGATATGCGGGATAAACAAATCTTTGCGATTTAAGGAATGGCTCTTTTATGTACTTTTTAAAAACTTCATGTTCAAGCACAAAGTTAGAAAACGAATTTTGCCAAATGGGCGCTTTTTGTCCTGATATCCATTTCCCCATTTGATCTCCATCCATTAAAAGTACGCCAATTTTTGCGCCTTCTTGTTTGATATCTCGTTTTTTATCCTGTGGTAACAATTTTCCTACGGCTATTTCATCAGTCGAGGGCACATGACCGTCGATTTTGAAATGATTTTCTATAACCGCTTTGTATTTTTCATCTGCACAATATCTTTTTATCGCATCAAGTGCGTTGAGCTTGTCGTCAGTGTCATTTTCGACTTTTATTGAAACGACATGTTCGAAGAGTCCAGAAAAATTATCGTTGTCTACACCATCCCTTCCAGTGTAACTTACGAATGGCGTTGTTAACTTTATTGACTCAAGATCTCTTCTTGCCATTTCAAAGATGAGACCATAAAATGAGCCTATGTTCAATTTGTATGTATTTTCGACTTGATTTATCGTTGAATGGAATTCACTGAACTTTTTATCGAAGTCTTCATTAAAATAAAATTTAAAATTTTCATAAAATTTTTGTGGGTCCTTTGGCCATTCAGTTACAGAATGATAGAATTCCGGAAAGGTTTTTACCTGCCTGTCCCACAAGTCTTCATGTTTAAGTTGATCTTTCGATTTGAAGTACAGTTTTGCCTTATCGGCAAGTTTTTTCCATCTTTCTCTTAGATTATTCTCTACTTTTGTGGCAAGTGCTTCTGCATCTGAGCTTTCAACGATTGACAGAAATTTGTTTGGTATAGATGCATAAAAATCATCAAGAGTGTCTTGGTCAACTAAATGTACATCTTTTGATTCAATCCATTCTTTGATCCTTTTTTGTTTATGGAGATCTGGAAAGACTATTGAGTCTGGACCAAATTCTTCGGCAATATCAATAATACAATCTAAAGAAAGTTGAGCCAAGAGATAACTACCCGCCCACAGATCGACTGTTTTTCTTGCTGATGCTATGAATGATTGAACAGGACCTATAGAGATGAAAAGAAAAGCAGGCGACTTTAGGCCGCTTAAAGCAGAGGTCATGAAGAGATGATCGAGTATGGAGTGATTTGGCATTCTTGTTTCTGCGGGTATAAGTTGAGTGTGAAGATTTTCAACAGTCCATCTTGGAAGATCCCACCAAAGTTTTAAAAACATACGCTTGTAGTCTATTTTATCTTCTGGAGTTTTGTAATCTTTTATTGTATCTATTATATCGTTTAAGAATTTTCCTTTTAGATTCTCAAATTCTTTTTTTGCTTGATCTTCTGACATTTCAGCGTATGTTTTCAATTCAATTTTAGAATCTCCAAGAGAATGTTTCCACACGGCATTATTTCCAATGAAATTTTGACATATGCGTTCTTCTGGTGAACAAAGATGTTTCTTCTCATTTGGAAATAAAAACCTATCCATTGCAGAGGCTTCCATGTCTGCCTCTGTTGCCTCAGCAAGTCCTAATTTTTCTCTTATAATTTCCAAACTTTCTTCATGACCTCTTATGTTCAGAAATTTGTAGACTGGATCGTGGAGCAAACCATTTAATTTATTAT